>UQZC01000293.1 GCA_900545505.1 uncultured Collinsella sp. | reverse complement strand
CAGGCGTACGCGGCGAATGCCCTCCCCCGCCACCAAGCGCACAAAGCGGGCGATTTCCTCGGCGCTGAGCAGCTCGTCGTGCGCACGGGGCGCCACGCCATCGGCCGGCATGCAGTAAATGCAGCGGAAATTGCACTTGTCGGTAACGGCAATGCGCAGGTAGTTGATATCGCGGCCAAAGCCGTCATGTTGCACGTGCCCGTCCACGCGGCCCTCCCCTCACGCGGCGTTTTATTCTTCGGAAAACATAATACCCCACGAGAGAATCATGCCGACACCCGTACGACAGGACAGGTCGCTTTGAGCAAAACGGACTTCCCGAGCCCATCCTCAGCACAGACCATCACAACATTCGATGCTTTTCACGATTTTGGCAATAAACGTCGAATGTTGTGATGGTTTGCCTGCCCGCGGCACCCCGTAGAAGGGCCAAAGCGCCCCTAAAGGCCTCCGTCCCAGTGCCGAATCACGAATTCTCGCAGGTCGTTCTGGCGTTTCTGGAACGCTTCGCTTCGGTCGCACTTGAGACCCATAGCGAGCGCGATGGCGTTCATCGCCCGGTGCAATTGCAGCTGGTGGGCAAACTGAGTCCCGGTGAGGACGATCATCCTAAAGCCCAGCGCGCTCAGCACGGTCATACGCTCCGCATCCGACGCGCTGCGCTGTTTATCAAGATGGTCCGAGCCGTTGTATTCAATCCCCGTACCGCTCGCAGGCGCATATACGTCGATCTCGAAATACCCGGCCTTTGCGAGATACTTGAACTCGCTGGGAACATCGACCCGATGGTTGAGCTCGATCTTGGTGTATCCCAGCCCGCCCTGGGAACGTTTCGCTACGACCATGATTGCGGTGGCCGTCTCCATGGGCGACCGCGCGCCATCGTGCACGCGTTTGAGCACAGCGGCCGCGCGTATAGCCCCCTGACGAGATCGGTTCTCATTGCAATAGGCAATCAAGTCGGCAACGGTATACCTCTTCCCCATCTCGATATAATCGCCTGTCGACAGATGATTCAAATGGTATCGGGCGCAGATTTCGTAGCCATATTCCAGCTGCTCGGGCTCGCTCATCCACGAACCCGCTTGGACAAAGCACATGGCCTCATCAACCACCAGAAGGCCCTCTGCCACCTCGATAAGATGGCCTGGAGGTACCGGCGACCCAAACACGTGGCACCTAAAACCAGCCGGCGTCGAGCGCTCAAAATCGAAGTTGACGAGCGTGTCGATATGATCGAGCTTTTCTCGTGGAATACCGAGCGAAACCAGATAGTCGGCAACGATCCCAACTGCCGTTGAAGCCCTCAGCCCCTTGGCATCGAGTCCCAATTTGGGCAGGCTCGCAGTCGGCTCCGCCTCGTTAGCAAGCGAGTCCTCATCGTATAGGCTGCTTGCTCGCGAGAGCGGCTCGGACGGGCGCGCCACGTTGTGGTACAGCCAGGCAGTCTTATGGGACAGGACGATCGGCAGGTCCATGAGCCCTCCAATGGAGTCGGATAACCAACCTTATTCCCCTGCCCACGGGTCCGCACACCTTCGTGCGCAAGAAAGCGATTCCACCCGGTCGAGTGGCAGAAAAACCATCACAACATTCGATGCTTTTCCCGTTTTTGGCAAAAAACGTCGAATGTTGTGATGGTTTGAGGCAAGGTGAGGGGCACGGAGGGCCGAAGCATCGTGTTCGAACGGGTTAATCCAGCTCTTTTAAGCCATGCGCCAGCTGCCAGTACTCGCCGTGCTGGGCGAGCAGCTCTTCGTGCGTGCCGCGCTCGATGATGCGGCCGTGTTCGAGGACCATGATGGCGTCGGCGTCGCGGACAGTGGACAGGCGATGCGCGATCATAAACGTGGTGCGTCCGCGCATGATGCGGTCCATACCGCGCTCGATGAGCTTTTCGGTACGCGTGTCAATGGAGCTCGTGGCCTCGTCCAGAATGAGCACCGGCGGGTCGGCGACGGCCACGCGCGCGATGGCGAGCAGCTGACGCTGGCCCTGCGACAGGTTCGCG
>UQZC01000292.1 GCA_900545505.1 uncultured Collinsella sp. | reverse complement strand
CAGCCAGGAACTCGGGCGCGCCGGCGCCGCCAAGGCTGCAGCCGAGCGCGAGGCTCGCCGCCAAGCGCTCTACGAGGAAAACGAGCGCGCCGAGGACGAGCGCGCCCGCGCTGAGGCAGAGCGCATGCGCGATGTGGACGACGAGGACGAGGACGAGAAACCCCGCGACACCTGGGCGACGGTGCGCCGCCTGTGGAGCGAGGCTGCCGGCGACCATTGGCGCTTCTATATCGTGTTCGCGAGCATTGTATTCTATGCCATCTTTAACACTGCTGCGCCGGCATATAGCGCCCGCGTGATCGATGAGCTGTGGAGTCACATTCAGGTGGCGTTTGCCAACGACACCACCTTCAACATCACCTGGGAGAACTGCGGCAGGACCATCTTCATCTACTTTATGATCTGGACGGCCGCTGCCTCGTTCTACGCGCTCCAGAGCTTTTTGATGTCGAGCGTTGCCGAACGCCTCAACCTGTGCCTACGCAACCGCATCGCACAAAAGCTCAACCGTCTGCCGCTTGCCTTTTTTGACGCGCATCGTCCCGGTGAGGTCGTCAGCCGTGCGACCAACGACTTGGACAAGATGTCCGAGAGCATGCAGCGCGGCTTGCTGCAGCTTCTGGTGTCGATCGGTACCGTGGTGGGCGCCGTGAGCGTGATGTTCGTGTTTAGCGCGCCGCTCACGCTCGTCTTTTTGTTCTTTACGGCGTTGTCGCTGCTGGTGACCAAGGTGGTCTCGCGCCGCACGCATGACGTAACCGGTGAGCGCCAAGAGTGGGTGTCCAAGATTACGAGTGCGGTCGAGGAAGGCTACTCGGGCCGTCTGGTGATTCGCGCGTTTAACCGCGAGCGCCAAAGTTCTGCCGAGGTGCACCAGGCCTCGGGCGAGCTGGCACGCGTGAGTGCCAAGGCCGACTTTATGATTAACGCCGTCGGCCCCGCGGTGCGCTTTATCGGCCGCCTGGCACAGATCGTGATTGCGATTGTGGGCTGCAGTATGCTGGTTGCCGGCCACATGACCGTCGGCGTGTTCCAGGCGTTCTTCCAGTTTATCTACGAGGCATCTGAGCCCATGACGCAGCTGTCGTTTACCTTCAACTCGCTGCAGAGCGCGTTGGCGAGTGCGGAGCGCGTGTTCGACCTGCTCGATGAGCCCGAGATGGAGGCCGATCCGCTGCCGGACGAGGCCGCCAAGCTGCCGGGTCGCGTTGAGGGTCGCGTCTCCTTTGAGCACGTGCGCTTTGGTTATTCGCCCGACAAGCCGCTTATGCGCGACGTGTCGTTTACCGCCGAGCCGGGCCAGAAGATTGCCGTGGTGGGAACCACGGGCGCAGGCAAGACGACGCTCATCAACCTGCTCATGCGCTTCTACGAGATTGACGGCGGGCGTATTACGCTCGACGGCGTGGATACGAGCCGCATGGATCGCGGCGAGCTGCGACAGCAGTTTGGCATGGTGCTGCAGGACGCCTGGCTGTTCGACGGCACGATTGCCGAAAACATCGCCTACGGCTGCCCCGAGGCAACGCGCGACGAAATTGTGGCCGCCGCTCGTGCCGCGCAGGTCGACTTCTTCGTGCGCACCATGCCGCAGGGCTACGACACGCGCGTGGCCAACGATGCCGAAAGCATCAGCCAGGGCCAGCGCCAGCTGTTGACCATCGCACGCGTGCTTCTCAACAACCCGGCGATTCTCATCCTGGACGAGGCGACGTCGAGCGTGGACACGCGTACCGAGCTTGCCATCGGCCGCGCCATGGACGCGCTCATGCGCGGGCGCACCAGCTTTGTGATCGCGCATCGTCTGTCGACGATCGTCGATGCCGACCTGATCTTGGTCATGGATCACGGCAACATTATCGAGCAAGGCACGCATAAGGAGCTGCTCGCTGCCGAGGGTGCCTATGCCGACCTCTACTTGAGCCAGTTCGCCTAATGTGACAAAGGGACAGTCTCTTTGCCACATCACAAATAAGGCGCGCCGGGGGTGAATCCTCTGGCGCGCCTTTGCGTTGGCGTCAATGTTGTCGG
>UQZC01000291.1 GCA_900545505.1 uncultured Collinsella sp. | reverse complement strand
CTCTTGAGCCACACGAGCGCGAGGGCAACGCTGGCCGTCTGGGCGGTCACCGTGCCGAGTGCCGCGCCCACGGGGCCGAGCCCCATGTGGCCGATAAACAGAAAATCGAGCGCGATATTAATGATGCATGCCACGCCGATCACGTACATAGGCGAGCGCGAATCGCCCAGCCCGCGAAAGATGGCCGAAAGAATGTTGTACGCGGCGATAAAGGGAATGCCGATAAAGCAGATACGCAGGTAGGCGGCGGTGCCTTCGACCGCCTCGGCCGGCGTGCCAATGAGTGCCACGATCTGCGGGCACAGCGCAAGCAAGATGGCGGCCAGTACCACCGAGACACCCATAAAGAGCGTGATGGTATTGCCGATGGCGGCCTCGGCGCGGTCGAAGCGGCGCGAGCCCACGGCGTGGCCAACGATGACCGTCGTTCCCATGGCTAGACCCACGAGCGTCACGGTAATGATATAGAGCGTCTGCGCGCCATTGCCCACGGCGGTGATGCCGGCGGCGCCGCTAAATTGTCCCATCATGTACAGGTCGGCCATACCATAGAGCATCTGTAAAAAGTACGAGAGCATATAGGGCAGGGCAAAGACCGCGATGGTCTTGAGGACATTGCCGCGTGTGAGGTCGTGTTCCATGGGCGGGGCTTTCTGGCTGGGTTTGTTTACGTACCAGTGTAGTGAAAACCCTACAACGATTGTAGAGTCAAGGTTTGTGATGACGCCGGAGCGAAAAAGTCTCGCGCACCATTATTCCGAGTGAATATGGACACACATCACGAGAACTCGCCGCCGGCGCTAACCTTGCAGAAAACGATTTCGGAATACTTGACACCATTATTCGGCGCGCAATAATACGTGCGTTTGCGAACAACGTTTGATGGGGGTTGAACCTGCGTGCGCAATCTCAAAATACTGTTTTCCTATCTAGGGGCATACCGTCGCGATGCCATCCTCGGCGTGTTCTTTGTGTCGGTCGAGACGGTGCTCGAGCTGTTTATCCCGGTCATCATGGCCAACATCATCGATGTGGGCGTGCCTGCGGGTGATATCAACTACATGCTGCTGCAGGGCGCGTACATGTTGGTGTGCGCTGCGCTTTCGCTGGTACTGGGCTTGGGTTATGCCCGCACGTCCGCCCGCGTTGCCTCGGGCCTAGGCGCCAACCTGCGCGAGGCCGAGTACAAAAAGATTCAGACGCTCGCTTTTGGTAACCTGGACAACTACGACGCCAGCTCGCTCGTCACCCGCATGACCACGGACATCACCGTTATCCAAAATGCTGTGGGCAACGGCTTTCGCCCTATGGTGCGCGGCCCGGTGACGCTTATCGTCGGCCTTATCTACGCGCTGATGCTGTCGCGCCCGCTCGCCACCGTCTTTGCGATCATCTTGCCCGTGCTGGCAATCGTGCTGGGCGTCATCACCTATCGCGTGAGCCCGCTCTACCGCCAACTCCAGACCTCGATGGACCACCTCAACGGCGTGGTACAGGAGGACCTCACCGCCGTGCGTGCCGTCAAGGCCTACGTTCGTACCGAGCACGAGGAGGCCAAGTTCGACACCGTCAATACCGAGCTCGCCGGCACGGCGACAAAGACCTTTGGCAGCGCGGTGCTCAACCTGCCGGTGTTTCAGCTGTCGATGTACGTGGCTGCGCTCTCTATCCTGTGGATTGGCGGCCGCATGATTCTCGCCGGCAAGCTGGGCGTGGGCTCACTCACGGGCTTTATGAGCTACGTGCTGCTGATCATGAACTCGCTCATGATGATTTCCAACGTGTTTTTGCTGCTCACGCGCGCTCTCACGAGTGTGGGCCGTATCGCAGAGGTGCTCGATGAGGGGCCCTTTATCGCCAACCCTGCGGGAGACCTCGCGACTGCGGCGCCAGCGGACGGCAGTATCGAGTTTCGCGACGTTTCCTTTAAATACCGCGCGGATGCAGCCGAGGATGTGCTCGAGCATATCGACCTTCGCATCGAGAGCGGCTCGACGGTGGGCATCCTCGGCGGCACGGGTTCGGGCAAGAGCTCGCTTGTG
>UQZC01000290.1 GCA_900545505.1 uncultured Collinsella sp. | reverse complement strand
TCGCAGGCGTCTCCGAGCCGGAGCGCAAGCGCAAGATCATCGGCGAGAAGTTCATCCGCACCTTCGAGAAGGCCCAGCGCCAGGTCCTCGAAGAGGCCGGCGCCCGCGGCAAGGAGGTCAAGTTCCTCGTGCAGGGCACGCTCTACCCCGACGTCGTCGAATCCGGCGGCGGCGACGGCGCGGCCAACATCAAGTCCCACCACAACGTCGGCGGGCTCCCCAAGGACATCAAGTTCCAGCTCATCGAACCGCTGCGTACCCTCTTCAAGGACGAGGTGCGCGCCATCGGCACCGAGCTCGGCCTGCCCGACGAGATCGTCTGGCGCCAGCCCTTCCCCGGCCCGGGCCTGGGCATCCGCATCATCGGCGAAATCACCAGGGAACGCCTCGACCTGCTGCGCGAGGCCGACGCCATCGCCCGCGAAGAGCTCTCCCGCGCCGGCCTCGACCGCGACATCTGGCAGTGCCCGGTCGTGCTACTCGCCGACGTTCACTCGGTCGGCGTCCAAGGCGACGAGCGCACCTACGGCTCCCCCATCGTCCTGCGACCGGTCAGCTCGGAGGACGCCATGACCGCCGACTGGTCGCGCGTGCCCTACGACGTGCTCGCCACGATCTCCACCCGCATCACCAACGAGTGCCGCCAGATCAACCGCGTGGTACTGGATTGCACTAGCAAACCCCCAGCAACCATCGAGTGGGAATAGTAGATAGCCCTTTGCGAGGGAGGTCGGAAACAGCCTCCCTCTTTTTTTATTTACATGCCATGGGTGTCTGCGGACTGTGGTGTATATGGTATATACAAGCCAGCTACGCAATCTCTCAAGCTGTTTAGCTGGGATAATTGTTTACTGGTACGTTTTAAAGTGCTTTCAATTACCGAAGCAACGCCATCAATTCATTTCAAATTAATGCTGACCGGCAGATTGCTTTTGCTCGCAAGGGATCGCTCAGGTTGGTACTCAAATTGTACTCACGACGTTTTGAGTATCGATTGGCTGGTGTTCATAGACGTCGGAAATGAGTACTGACTTCGGGGGTTTCGTTATCGCATATTGCATTTAACCCAAATAGAGGCGCTCTTCATTAGGCATAATGCAAATGAGGAGCGCCTCTGGGTTATTGCTTGCTGTTGGTGCAACGCCGTCCAATGCGTGTCTTGGGTGGATGCCCGCCAAGCAAGCTAGGCTCGTCGTAAGCGGAGGCGACGTGGGCGCGGGTTCGTGGCCGTGCACGAGCTGTTGGTTTTACGGGTTCTTGGCGCTTGCGCCGGTGGATGGCATGAGCGCGTTGTGGCGCACGGCGCGAATGTAACACGCGTTCAACTCGCGTTCGGCGCTGAAGGAGGCCACAGCCGTCACTTCGCGGGAGTTGTCGTTGAGCGGTGTTATCGCTTCGGGCACGTTCCGTAGCCTCAAGGTACTTATGAGCGGAAATGGGGCCAAATGAAGCTCGGGCATCAGCTTCGCGACGACGGGGATGGACGCCGTGGGGACGTCGGGGCATCTGAAGACAAGACAGTTGGTTGGATATGCCGAAAAGACGAACGAGCTGAATGGGAGAGTGCTACAATAGCCTAAACGGGAGTCATTAGTGAAAGTGTGGATACCATGAGACACGTATTCAAGGGCAAAAAGCTCGGCTGGGGCGATGATAAGACCGAGGGCGTTTGGTTCGATGCTGACCACTACACCAAAGAAGAGGCTGAGGCGGAGTTCAAGCCTTATCAAGGGGTTACTCAGAGAGGTTATGACTACACTGGGTACGAGTATGATGGGGAACGCTATCACCATTACACCTACCTTGGCGAATTCGAGGATGATGATATGCCTACCAGTGATGCCGACCTTTGGAATCGAAAATAGGCATTTTCCTTCCATATAGCCATCGGTGGCCCCGGCGCTTTGCTGTTGATTGCTTTTCGTTCTCCCCTATTAAAGAACAGTGTGGAGCAACGAGAAGCGCACTTCCTTTGTGTTGTGGCTTGATGGCCTTGTGGCAGTTCCAGCATGTTTGAGGCATATTGGTGAGCCGGTACATGGCGTCGCGGCTGATGCGCAGCATCGCGCACGCCTCGTCGGCG
>UQZC01000289.1 GCA_900545505.1 uncultured Collinsella sp. | reverse complement strand
GCCTCAGCACGCCGCGCGGCAAGGGCGGCCTGCAGCCCGACGAGGCCTGCGAGTTCGCCAAGCTGCTCGAGGGCGCGGGCATCGATATGATCCAGGTCGCACAGGCCAACCACACCGGCAACATGGGCGACACCATTCCGCCCATGGGCGCCATGCCCTACAACTGGACGCTGCCCGTGGCCGAGCGCGTCAAGGCCCTGGTCTCCGTGCCGGTGGCAACCGTGGGCCGCGTGGTTTCGGTCGAGGCCGGCGAGAAGATTCTGGAAGACGGCGCCGCCGACATCATCGCCTATGGCCGCTCGCTCATGTGCGACCCCGACATTGCGCTGAAGGCCGCCACGGGTGAGCCCATCCGCGAGTGCCTCAACTGCAACAAGGGCTGCGTCGACGCGATTCAAAATCGCAAGTACATCTCGTGCGTGCTCAATGCCGAGAACGGCGACGAGGCGACCATCGCCATTAAGCCGGGCGAGGGCGACAAGAAGATCGCCGTGGTGGGCGGCGGCATCGCCGGCCTGGAGGCCGCACGCGTGGCGGCCAAGCGCGGCTACGACGTGACCATCTACGAGGCGAGCGATCACTTGGGCGGCCAGATTGTGCTGGCGGCTGCGCCTCCGCGCAAGGACGAGATCATGCGCTCGGTCGAGTACTACGAGAAGATTCTGCCTGGCCTGGGCGTGAAGGTTGAGCTCAGCCATGCCGCTACCGCTGAGGACCTCAATGCCGCCGACGCCGCGATTGTGGCCGTGGGCGCGCACGACGTGGTCATCCCCGTTTCGGGCGCCGACTCGGAGAAGGTCGTCTCGAGCTGGGACGTGCTGGCCGGCAAGGCGGAGATCAACGGCCGCGTCGCTGTCATTGGCGGTGGCCTGGTGGGCACCGAGACTGCCGAGTATCTGCTGCAGCACGGCTGCGAGGTGGCGATCGTGGAGATGCTCGACAAGATTGCCGCGGGCGAGTCCGAGACCATTCTGCCGCTGATTATGAGCGACTTTGCAGAGCACAACGTGGAGCAGCACGTTAAGACCCGCCTGACCGCCATTACCGACGAGGGCGTGGAGGCCATTCGCACCACCGAGGACGGCGCCGAGGAGCCGGTGAAGATCGCCTGCGATTACGTGGTGATGGCCGTGGGCTCCAAGGCCAACGCGTTTGACCTGGATGGCGTGACGGTGCCCGTGACCTGCGTGGGCGACTGCTCGGGTGAGCGCACCGCCGACATTGCGAGCGCCATTCGCACGGCGTATCACGCGGCCAACGAGCTGTAGTTGAACATCGCGGCCAGGCGGGGCGGTAGCACGGATCCGTCTCGCCCGGCTGTGTCCCGTCGGGTGTCAACCGGTGCGGGGCCTGCAAGCGCAGCAGGTCCCGCCCTTTTTGTTTTGCTCCGATGAATGGCAATGCGCGGTAATCATGAGGAGTGAGGACGTCTACTGCCTTGCAGATCACTCAAAATTATTGGGGGAGGGGTTAATAACTATATCCTCTATACCAAAGGACATAAAGAGATGCCAACTTTGTTGACAAGCGAATGACGATTGGCTGCGAGTCAGCTACCAGCGTAAATAATCGATAAAGAAATGTCGTAATTTGGTGCCAAATGTCCAGATAACACCGCGTCTACTTTAATTAACTGCTTTGAGCAAACAGTAAAATGCTACTATCTAACTTGCACGTAAGAAAGCAGATTAACGGCTAAGGCTAAGAAGTGGCAGGTATGTCGGAAGCAACTAGGACTCGCACGCATGCGCCCGAGGTTAGGCAGCGCGCCGTCGAGATCCTCCAAGAGGGGGTCGGTCATCGCGCTCTCGCCGCGGAGCTTGGCATTCCCCAGGCCACGGCTCGTCAGTGGGCCCGCGCGTATGCCGTGGGCGGTGCCGACGCCGTTCTCAATGCCGGTTCGCATCATCACACCTATTCGTACGACGTAAAGCTCGCTGTGGTTAAGGACCGTCTGGAAAACGGCTTGACGGTTCGCGAGGCCATGATCAAGCACAAGATTCCCAGCGAGTCTTCGGTCAAGGCTTGGTGCCGTCAGTACCGCGAGAGCGGTGAGGCCGCACTGGTCGATAAGCCGCGCGGTCGCA
>UQZC01000288.1 GCA_900545505.1 uncultured Collinsella sp. | reverse complement strand
GATGTCATCGATGAGGGCGATCCTGTGGACCGGTGCCGTCCCGGAGCGATAAGAGATTCATGCAGGGTAGAGGGGCCTCACAATGATGGCTGTCTCTATTGCGGCGGTCTTTATATATATGAACATTAACATTAACATGTATACTTAGCAGTGAAGATATATGTCGAGAGGAGCAGTTATGGTTACGGTCGCGTTTTCGGAGCTGCGCCAAAACCTTACGCAGGTGGCCGAAAAGGTTGCCAATGAGGGCGAGGAGGTTGTGGTCTTCAAGCGGAGCAAGCCGTTGTTCAAGATCGTACCGCTCGACTATCAAGGCCCGGTTGCAGTGGAATATGACGCTGCCCAGGAGCGCGGGGGTGCAAAGCCGACGCGCGGCTCGGACAAGCCCAAGCGCGACGTGGGTACGATGTGGCATCCCAAGATTACCTGGAAGGAGATTCGCGAGATGCTCGCGGAGAATGAGGACTACCAGGAGTATCTCGATATCGTGGCTAACATGCCAAAGGGAACGCCGCTCGATACGATGACGGTTGAAGATGAAAAGCGCGTCGCGAGGGAGCGCTACCTATGAGGGCATTTCTCGATACCAATTTTCTGCTCGATTGCGTGCTTCCGGGCCGGCCGGAGCACGCAGCGGCGCAAACGATCAAGGGGCTCGTCGACGTGGGGCTTATCGAAGGCGTTGTTTCGGCCTGCTCTCTCAAGGACGCGTACTACATTCTCACCAAACAGGCCGGCGAGGCGCGCGGGCGCGAGGTAGTGCGCGACTGCCTTAAGAGCTACTCGGTAGAGCCTCTCGACCAAGAAGCTTGTTTTACCTCCGCCTATTCCGATGAACCGGACTTTGAGGACGGCTGTATCCGTGCGATGGCCGAGCGTGCCGGCGTGGACTTTATCATCACGCGTGACCGCGCCGCTTTTGTGCGCTCGACCATCAAGACCTTCTCGCCTGCAGAGTTCATCCGTGCGTTTCCGATTCCGGAGGAGTAAAACCGCCATATTGGGGATTGTCCCCGGCGTTTGGCGAGCTTGTTGGGAGGCTCCTGGTCCAGTGACTGTTACAAAAAACGGCTATAGCAAATTTGTTGTACTTCGATCTGAAGACTATGACTTCATGGTTCAGGAACAGGCTAAGGCTCGTCTGATGGCTCGTATAGCTGTGGCCGAGCGGGAGCGTGCTGCTAGCATGGCGCGTGATGCCTTTGAGGCTCTCGATGACCTTGAGGCAAAATATGGCCTATAACGTCAAGATTCTGCCTTCAGCCGAACGTTATCTAGGCAGTTCTTATCTGAACGGGGCAACGGGCACCGTGATCTGCGCCACGTAGGTCGCCGGGTCGTCGCTGATGATGTCGTCGATGAGGGCGATCTCGCGTTGCCCCACTACGCTGCCAACTTGTCAAAAGCCCCGCGCCGGTTGAGCACGGTAAACGCGACAACACAGATGACTGCCGACAAAATCGATCCGCACGGCGAAGCGATGCCCATGGGAAACAGCGTGTCGGAATAGGCGTTCGACAGCAGCCACGCGCCCGGCACGCGAATGAGCGCCACGGCCAGCACGTTGTGCGCAAAGCCGATGTAGCTCTTGCCGTATGCAGCGAAAAAGCCGCTAAAGCAAATGTGGATGCCGGCAAAGATTGCATCGAAAATGTAGCTGCGCATATAGCCGGTGCCGGCAGCGACCACCGCGGCGTCCTTGGCAAAAAAGCCGATAAACGCCGGCGCCACCAGCCACATCAGCACCGTGATCAGGCAGCCGTACACCACCGAGATCGTCATGGCGTCTTTAAGCACCTGACGTGCGCGGTCGCCCTTGCCCGCGCCGGCATTTTGCGCCGTGAGCGCGCTGACGGTGGCGCCCATGGAGCTCGGCACAATGAACAAAAAGCTGATCATCTTCTCGACCAGGCCCACGGCGGCGGCGTCGACCAGGCCGCGGTGGTTGGCGATGACGGTGATAAACATAAACGCCACCTGGATGCAGCCGTCCTGCACGGCCACGGGCACGCCGATCTTAAGAATGCTGCCGAGCACCTCGGGCTGGGGGCGCAGGTCGCTGCGCTTAACGTGGATGTTCGTGCGGCGG
>UQZC01000287.1 GCA_900545505.1 uncultured Collinsella sp. | reverse complement strand
AGGGTGAGCAGTGGCACCTGCCAGGCCCAGCCGCGGTCGGGGTCGGCAAAATAGTGGAACTCGTCCATGGCGACGCAGCCCACGTCGGCGCCCTCGCCCTCGCGCAGTGCATCGTTGGCAAGGATTTCTGCCGTGCAGCAGATGACGGGCGCCTTGGTGTTGATATGCGTGTCGCCGGTGATCATGCCGACGTTATCGCGGCCGAGCACCTGCACAAGGTCGAAAAACTTTTCGCTGACCAGAGCCTTGATGGGGGCCGTGTAATAACAGCGCTTGCCCTGTGCCATGCCCATAAAGAGCATGCCTAGCGCGACAAGCGACTTGCCCGATCCGGTCGGTGTTCCCAAAATGACATGGTCACCGGCGGCTAGATCCATGAGGGCCTCTTCCTGGTGGTCCCACAGCTCAATACCGCGGTCGCTTGTCCATTCAAAGAAGCGTTCGAAGGCCTGATCGGGCGTGAGCCATGGTTCGGGCTCGCTACCATCCTCGGGCTCCCACCAGGTGGGGGAGAGCGCGCCGAGCGAGCCGAATTCGGCTTCGGTTCCCGTGCCGCCCGAGAACGAGCTGGCGGCGCCGGCGCCAGAAACGGTGCTGGCGGAAGTATCTGTCGTGGTCTGTGCCATGTGGTTGCTTTCTCTCGCCGTTTGTCCGCCAACTATTATGGCGTAGCAGCGGCGCGGGGTGCCAGCGCGCGAGAAAATGCAGGAAATGGGCGTTCTGCCCAGCCGTTTGGTGCAGTTGCCAGCTAAGTGAGTAGACTTTTTGCAATATCGCGAGCACATGGCTTTTGCGCAAGAGCTCTACCTGCGGTTTTAGTTTTCGTTATGCGGGTTGTGCTTGGCTATTGCAAAAAAGTCTACTCACTTAGGTTTGAGGGTCGTTCGCTGACGCCTATTTTCACTTGTTTGCCGACGCCGCGACCATCAGAAGCCCCTAGGACTCCTGCGGCAGGCGCTTCTTGCCTTTGCGGGCGCGGTTTCTAAAGTTCTCGACGGCCTCTTCCATGCCCAGAGGTACATAGGTGAGCGCATCGAGGTTTTCGGGCAGGTAGCAGGCAAGGCTTTGCTCCTGCGCGCGGCCCGCCGCGAGCTGTTCATCGCTGGGCTGCGCGCCGGGTGTGGCGCAAATGCCATAGACGGCGGCACCCATCTCGCGCGTGCGGCATTCATATTCGGTCTCGGGGTGCTCGGGATGGTCGCGGCGGACGTCGTCGCTTACCCAAAGCGTATCGTAGCCGGCCGCGGCAAACTGTCCCAGGGCGTAATCGCGCAACGGCTTGCTATCGGTGCGCAGCGTGACGGTAGCGCCGGCTGAAAAGAGCGGGCGGTAGAGCATCAGATGGTCGACATGGACGAGTCGTTTTTTAGCGTACTTGGCCTTGGGCTGCGGCGTGGGAAAGTTAATGGTGATAGCATCGAGCTCGCCTGCGGCAAACAGCTGTGGCAGCGATGCGGCGCCTCGGGGCAGGACGAGTGCGTTGGATAGCCCCTGTTCGCAGATTTTCTGCGCGGCATAGGCGATGCAGATGGGCTCCTGGTCCATGCCGATAAAGAGGGTGTCGGGCTCGCGGTGGGCGCGCTCGACCAGATAGGTTCCCTTGCCACAGCCAAGATCCAGGTGAAGGTGTTCGAAGGGCTTGCTGCCAGCTGGCGCGCAAGCCTCGCGCCAATCTCCGGCATAAGCCTCGGGGTTCGTCTCGATCGCATCGGCGTAGCGCTCCAGGCGCTCCTCGAGCACAAAGTTCTTAGGCGTGCGAACGTGGACGGCTCCCATGAGGCTCCTTGGTCATAAATGCGAAACGCATGGCCGCGCGTTCCGTCAATGGGTTGAAAAGGGCGGGCATAGATTGCCCGAAAGATGTGGTGCGGCTCGGCGGCGAGTCGTCGGTGCCTACAGGCGCTTGAGAATCACATAGCGGTTGAGCTCGCCGCTACGACCGTCGGCATGGAAGCGCTCAAGCTCGCGCACGGGGACCTCGCCGCTCTTGTAGAACGTACGGACGCCGCGCACCAGGTCGGTGATCTGCTGATCGTCAAAGTGATGGCAATAGCGGTAGGCGTGGCCGGCGTTTTTCCAGCTGCTTTTCGA
>UQZC01000286.1 GCA_900545505.1 uncultured Collinsella sp. | reverse complement strand
AAGGAGCTCGTCTCGCCCGAGGGAATGAGCTCGTCAGTCGTAGTGACCGGGTCCATGATCTTGGAGCACACCTTGAGCAGGATATCGTCGCCGAGAGGCTCCATCGCGGGCCACGGCTTGATGTTGGGGCCTTCGACCAGCTCGTCGGCCGGCTCAGCCTTGCCAAAGCCCCAGTACACGCGCTTCTTGTACGGCGCGTCGTCAAAGGTGTACTCGCAGGCCTCGTCCCAGGTCTCCTCGGGCAGGTCGGTCGCCGGCGTCAGGACGCCGCCGTTGGCAGCCGTCGCCGCAATGGAGCGGGCGTCCATCAGGGCCACCGCACTCAGCTGGCCATTGCCCGGCTTGGAACCCTCACGGTTGGGGAAGTTGCGCGTGGTGTGGCGGATGGACAGGCCGTTGTTAGCGGGCGTGTCGCCGGCACCGAAACACGGGCCGCAGAACGCCGTGCGCACGATCGCGCCAGCCTCCATAAGGTCGTAGATATAGCCGCGGCGTGTAAGCTCGAGTGCCACGGGCTGGCTCGTGGGATAGACCGACAGCGAGAACTCGCCGCAGCCGGTGTTGGCGCCCTTGAGCACACGGGCAGCCTGGACCACGGAGTCGTAATTGCCGCCCGAGCAGCCGGCGATAACGCCCTGCTGCACGTGCAGCTTGCCGTCGACGATCTTGTCGAGCAGGCTAAAGTGCGTCTTGCCCTCGCCGATCTTGGCGGCCTCGAGCTCCACCTCATGCAGGATGTCCTCGAGGTTCTCGTTGAGCTCGTCGATCTCAAAGCCGTTAGAAGGATGGAACGGCAACGCGATCATGGGCTTGATACTCGACAGGTCGACTTCGACGCAGCCGTCGTAGTAGGCAACATCGGCGGGCTTGAGCTCGCGGTAGTCCTCGCCGCGACCGTGCATGGTCAAAAACGCGTGCGTGTCCTCGTCGGTGGCCCAGATGCTCGACAGGCAGGTGGTCTCGGTGGTCATGACGTCGACGCCGTTGCGGTAATCGGTCGTCATGTTCGCGATGCCCGGGCCCACGAACTCCATGACCTTATTCTTAACGTAACCCTTGGCAAAGACGGCACGGATGATGGCGAGCGCCACGTCGTGCGGGCCAACGCCGGGGCGCGGGGCGCCCGTGAGGTAGATGGCAACGACGCCGGGATAGGCAACGTCGTAGGTGTCGCGCAGCAGCTGCTTTGCCAGCTCGCCGCCGCCCTCGCCCACGGCCATGGTGCCCAGAGCGCCGTAGCGGGTGTGCGAGTCGGAACCCAGGATCATCTTGCCGCAGCCGGCGAAGTTCTCACGCATAAAGGAGTGGATGACGGCGATGTGCGGCGGAACGAAGATGCCGCCGTACTTCTTGGCCGCGGAAAGGCCAAAGACGTGGTCGTCCTCGTTGATGGTGCCGCCCACGGCGCACAGCGAGTTGTGGCAGTTGGTGAGCACGTAGGGCAGCGGGAACTGCTCCATGCCCGAGGCGCGCGCCGTCTGGATGATGCCGACAAAGGTGATGTCGTGGCTCGCCATGGCGTCGAAGCGAATCTTGAGCGCCTCGGGGTCGCCGGACGTATTGTGTGCCTGGAGGATCGAATACGCGATGGTGCCGCGCTTGGCATCCTCGGGCGTCTGCGTAATACCGCGCTCGGCAGCCTCGGCCTCAGGCACAACCTCGCTGCCGTTACGCAGGTAGATGCCGTCCTCGTACAGCTTGACCATACTGTCTCCCACTCTGCCCAAAAGATTTGGGCGCATAGCATACATTCGTTCAATATCGTGCCATAGAACGGTTGCGAGTGGGTTACGAATCTACACGTTCACTTTATCTCAGTAAAGCATAGAACGAGCCCCTTGCATCACTCTCTGGACAAGGAGTGTCCCAAAGTGCCGGCACAAAAGGAGCGTCCCCAACTGCCAAGTGCCGCAAGAGTGTCCCCTTTGACTAGTCATTTAAGAACGTCCCCAATGACTACCGCATCCGGAGCAAGGCAACGCCGCAGGTTGAGGACGGACAGCGAGCGACGTCCAGAGCGAACAAGTTGGCATGGAAAAGGTGAGGCATAGACCTTCTGGTCATGCCTTGCCTTTTGAATGACAAATTGTCGCCCTGG
>UQZC01000285.1 GCA_900545505.1 uncultured Collinsella sp. | reverse complement strand
ATCACGCTTCAGGGCAGGGGCGGCCATGGCTCGAGCCCCGAGATTTGCATCGACCCCATCACGGCCGGCGTCCATGTGCATCTGGCGCTTCAGGAGCTCATCGCTCGCGAAGTGCCGGCGGCCAAGGAGGTCGCACTTACCGTCGGTAAGTTTGCTGGCGGCCTGGCGGCCAACGTCATCCCCGACACCTGCGTGCTCGAGGGAACGCTGCGCGGCTTTGATGTTGAGCTCATGGCTCACCTCAAGACCCGCATCGCCGAGGTCGTTAACGGCGTTGCTGCAACATATCGTACGCCGGCGACCATCGAGACGCTTTCGGATGTTCCGCCGCTTGTACTCGACAGCGATATGACCCAGGCGTCGCTTGGCTACGTGGGCGCAGTGCTGCCCAAGGCGGCTTTCTTGCCGCTTTTCCATGCCATGGCGAGTGAAGACTTCGCGCTTATCTCGAGCGAGATTCCGAGTGCGTACTTTACCGTGGGCGCGGCCGTGACCGATACGGACGAGCATTTTGCCCAGCACCATCCCAAAGCGCGCTTTAACGATGCCGAGCTGCCGCTCGGTGCTGCGGCTTATGCCGCCGTCGCTTTGGGCTATATCCCGGACCACCGGTAGCACCCAACCTTGCCTTTCAAGCCTGCGGGCATGGCCGTAAGGCCTATGCCCTTGTCTTTCAAGGCAATCTTGGGCACTACCGGCGCCCGGCGCCGGCTATTCGTTTGTTAAATAAGGAGCAGTATGTCCCAGCAGCGTAAGTTCTTCCCCGGCTGGCTCGTGGTGGCCTCCGGCTTCGTGATCATGGCCACGTGCTACACGATTTTCGTCAACTGCATGAGCCTGTTCCAGCCGCTGATCGTCAGCGACCTGGGCATTTCCCTTGCGCAGTACAACATCTCCAATGCCATCTCCACCGTGGTGAGTGTCGTGGGTTCGCTCGTTATCGGCCATGTTGCCGATAAGGTGAGTGGCCGCGTATTGGGCTCGCTCACCGTTATCGCTACCTCGGCGGTGCTTGCCGGCATGAGCTTTGTCGGTGAGCTGTGGCAGGTCTACGTGCTCTTTGCCGTTTCGGGCTGCTTCGCTGTGGCCTCGACCCGTCTGCTCATTAGCCTTGTGACCGCCAACTGGTTTACCGCTAAACGCGGCCTTGCCATTTCCATCGCACTTTCGGGCTCGGGCTTTGGCGGAGCCATTCTCTCGCCGATCGTGAGCTCTCTTATCGTGAGTGTGGGCTGGCGCTCTGCGTTCCTGGTACTCGCTGCCGTCTGCATGGTGGCGGCACTGCCCATCACGGCTTACTCCTTCCGCACCAAGCCTTCCGAGATCGGCCTTAAGCCGCTCGGCGAGAACCCGGGCGATCCGTCCGTCTCGACGGCTGGCGACAAGGACGAGCACACGGCGCCCGAGGTTAGCGTCGGCTGGTCTCGTATCAAGAAGAGCCCGGCGTTTTGGCTGCTTGTCGTCGCCTTCCTCTTTATGGGCCTCGTTAACGGCGCCATCTTGCCCAACCAGGTCACCAACATGACGAGCGTTACCGTCAACGGCGCCAAGATCGTCACGGGCGGCCACGATCCCATGTGGGCGGGCACTGTGCTTTCGGCCTATATGGTCACCGTCGTTATCGCCAAGATTTCGCTCGGCGCCATCTACGATCGCTTTGGTCTGCGCTTTGGCAACGTGCTGGGATCCGTTGCGTGCATCGTCGCCTGCGTCGCCCTGTGCTTCCCCGCAACCGACCTCGGCCCCATTGTGGCTGCCATTAGCTTTGGTATCGGAACGTGCATGGGCACCATTACGCCCACTATCGCCGCGTCTAAGCAGTTTGGTATGGCCGACCTGGGCAAGGTCACGGGCACCATTACCTCGCTCGAGATGGTCGGCGGCACCGTGGGTGCCATTGTCTCGGGTGTGCTGTTCGATGCCACGGGCTCCTTTGCGAGCACCTGGATTGTGTGCCTGGCGTGCTCCGTGGTCATGCTCGTGTTCCTGCTGGCATCCGAGCCCATCGCCGCCAAGCTGCGCGCGAGCGTGGCGGGGGAGTAGACGTCCGTCGCTCTTTGCTGTTCGCCCCGTTCCACATTACACGGTGGGCGAGGAGATCA
>UQZC01000284.1 GCA_900545505.1 uncultured Collinsella sp. | reverse complement strand
GATGCGGCCGAGAACGCGGGCGGTGTCCTCGATGGACTCGCCGCGCGTGACGAGCGCAACATCGACCGCCGTGCCCGTCTCGGTCGACCAACGGTCGATCATCCGGTGCAGTCTATCTAGAAAAGCGACATCATCGTCGCAGGCAATAATCTTGAGCATTCGGCCCCCTTAAGTAGTTCGATTTTGCCACATCGGGCACGCGCCGCTTGCGGGGGTGCGGACCGTTTGCGCCCCACGGCGTGCAGCTCGCGCCAAGCGGTGTTGCGGTGGCGAAAGATGCCTCCTGCGCTATCGAAAGCCCGGCTATCCTCAGCTTGCCAGTTCGAAAATGGACTTGCCACATGATTGAATCTTTATTTCAACTTTACACCTAGGTTTACAGCTGTCTTGTCAGCTGTAAACCTAGGTGTCATACTAAAGCCCCAAGATTCGCCAAAAGAGAGGGGCCTTGATGGCACAGAGCGCGAACATGGATGCGTCGGAGCTTGCACGCGATATCGCGGCCGGCCTGGCATCGGCAACGACGGCAACGGAGCGTGCGGCGCTGGTGCCCGCAGAGCTCGTCGAGGCCATTCATCAACTAAAAACCCAACGTGACGCGGTAATCCTGGCGCACTATTACGTGGCGCCCGAGGTCCAAGCCGTTGCCGATTACGTCGGCGACAGCTTCTACCTGGCAAAGCTCGCCAAAAGCCTGCCGCAGCAGACCATCGTGCTGTGCGGCGTGGAGTTTATGGGCGAGAGCGCCAAGCTGCTCAATCCCACTAAGACCGTGCTGCTGCCCGAGCCGGGCGCGGACTGTCCCATGGCGCACATGGTCAAGCGCGAGACGGTCGACGCGGCGCGCGCCGAGTACGGCGACGACCTGGCCGTGGTGTGCTACGTCAACTCCACGGTCGAGATCAAGAGCTGGAGCGACGTGTGCGTCACCAGCTCCAACGCCGTTAAGATCGTGTCCGAGCTGCCGCAGCAGCATATCCTGTTCATTCCCGACCAAAACCTGGGACGCTTCGTAGCCGAGCAGGTGCCGCAAAAGCACGTCATCCTCAACAACGGCTACTGCCCGCGCCATCACATCATCACCGTCGAGCAGATCGTCGACGCGACGGAGGCCCACCCCGACGCGCTCGTGCTGGCGCACCCCGAGTGCAAGGCCGACGTCCTGGCCGAGGCCGACTACATCGGCTCCACCGCCGGTATCATCAAGTATGCCGAGGAGTCCGACGCGAGCGAGTTCATTATCGTGACGGTCCGCGGCGTGCTCTACGAGCTCGAGCGCCGCTGCCAGGGCACCGGCAAGAAGTTCTACTTCCCCGCGGTGCAGCCCACCTGCGTCAACATGGATCTCATCACGCTCGAAAAGCTCGTGCGCTGCCTGGAGACGGGCGAGGGCGAGGTGCAGATCGGCGTCTCGGACGAGGCAGCAGACCAGGCCAAGCTCACGCTCGACCGTATGCTCGAGTACGCAGCACGCTAGAACAATGTTGCATGAGGGACGGTCCCTTATGTCACATTCAAGGGAGAGGATTCCTGTGGAAACCAAGCAATACCCCGATATGGAGTGCGACGTCGTCATTGCCGGCTGCGGCGTGGCGGGTCTGTACGCGGCCCTCAATCTGCCGACGAGCACGCGCGTGATCATGCTCTCCAAGGGCGCGGTCGATGAGTGCGATTCGATGCTCGCGCAGGGCGGCATTTGCGTGCTGCCCGAAGGCTCGGACTACGATGCCTTCTTTGAGGACACCATGCACGCCGGCCACTACGAGAACCGCCGCGAGAGCGTCGACATCATGATTCGCTCGAGCCGCTCGGTCATCAACGACCTGCTAGCGATGGGCGTGGATTTTGAGCGCAAGGCCGACGGCAGCCTCAATTTTACCCGCGAGGGCGCGCACAGCCGTCCGCGCATTGCCTTCCATGCCGACATTACGGGCAAGGAGATCACGACCAAGCTGCTCCAGGCCGTTCGCAAGCTGGACAACGTGCAGATTTTGGAGCACGTGGCCATGACCGACATCCTGACGGGCGAGCGTGATGGCGTTACGGTGTGCACCGGCGTCGTTGCCGTTCCCGTGGACGAGGACAACTCGGTTCGTCCCGCCGACGA
>UQZC01000283.1 GCA_900545505.1 uncultured Collinsella sp. | reverse complement strand
GCCTTGGCCGCCAGCAAGTGCTCGCGGACAGCGCCGAGCTCGGGAACCAAGCGCGGCGGCAAAATGGCCAGGCCCATGACCTCGATCAGGCCGATGTTCTCCTTCTTGATGTGGTGGTACTCGGCATGCGGGTGGAATACGCCCAGCGGATGCTCGTCGGTCGTGATGTTGCAGCGAAGCGCCAGGTAGGCCTCGTAAATCTCGCCGCCGGCATTGCCGCGGGAGTCGACGCGGCGGATGACGGGCGTCACGGTGTTGTGCGCCACGCCGTCGGCTGTGTGCGCGATGACGCCCACCGACTCATCGGTCCACTCGCGCCAGGCGAGGATGATCTTCTCGGCGGCGTCGAGCAGCTGGGCGCGGTCGTGCGAGCGCAGTCGCAGCACCGAAAGCGGCCACTGCAACACGGTACCGCTGACCTGGTCAAAGCCGGGCACGCTAAACTGCGAGACCTCGGCGGCATGCATCATGGGGAACTCGTGCGCGCCGCCCTGGAAGTGGTCGTGCGACAGAATCGAGCCGCCCACGATGGGCAGGTCGGCGTTGGAGCCAATAAAGTAATGCGGGAACAGGTCCACAAAGTCGAGCAGGCAGGTCAGACCCTTGCGGTCGACGTGCATCGGACGATGCTCGGAGCTCATGGCAATGCAGTGCTCGTTAAAGTACGCGTACGGGCTGTACTGGAAGCCCCAGCGCTCGCCGTCGAGCTGGATGGGGATGACGCGCAGATTCTGGCGGGCGGGGTGAGCGCCGCCGTCGGCTGCGGCGGAGCGTCCGGGATAGCCCTCGTTTTCGATGCAGAGCTGGCAGGCGGGATACTTCTCGCCCGTGTTCTTAGCTGCACCTGCCGCGGCGATATCGCGCGGGTCCTTCTCAGGCTTGGACAGGTTGATGGTGATCTCCAGGTCGCCCCAGTTGGTGGGGGTGCTCCATTTGATATTGCGCGCGATGGCGGCGCGGCGCACGTAGCCGGCGTCGCAGCATAGACCGTAGAACCAGTCGGTTGCGGCGCGGGGCTCCTTGACACCAATGCGGCCGTTGAATTCCTCGTTTACAACCGAAGGCCTCGGCATCAGCACGCCCATGATGCGCATGGCGATGCGATCGCGGCCCGATGCCGTGTCCTCGGCGGCGCCGTTGGCAACGGCAGCCTCGGAAAGCGCGGCAAGCGTGCCTTCAAGGTCAAAGTTGGGGAGTGTATCGGGGTGCAAGAGCGAAATCTTCTCGGTCTTGAGCGCCCAGGCCATGTCGAGTGCGGGGCCCGTGGCGCCGATGCACTCCAGAATGGTGTTGTAGGCCCAGATGCGGTCGTCCTGTCCGATCATCGATCGGTGGATAGCATATTCGATGAGGCCCTGCGCAGCCTCGCGCGCGTCAGTCATTACAGCCATGCCGCGTAAGCCCCCTTGTCAGAAATTGCGTAGTGGCGGGCAGAGCCCTCGCCCAGCCAGCCGTTCATCTTGGCAATGAAGGTGTCGACCAGGTCGAGCGGCACGAAGGCCTGGATGGTGCCACCAAAGCCGCCACCGTGGATACGGACGGCGCCACGGCCGTCGAGCACGTGCTCGGCCAGTGCCAGGGCATACATCGAGGGCTGCTCGGAGCCCAGCTTGGCAACGACATTCTGTAGGTACATGGCAGAGCTGGCGCCGGACTCGCGCGTCAGGACCAGGAACTGATCGATGTCGCCGGCGTTCAGAGCAGCCCAGCGCTTGTCGACCAGGCCGTTCTCGTACCAGTAGTGAACGGCGCGCAGGCAGGCGCGGTCGCCCAGCTTGGCGCGCAGCTCGGGGAGTTTGGCGTCAAAGTCCGCCACATTTACCTCGCACAGGCGTGCCTTGCCAAACTCGGCGGCAACGTCCTGCATCTCGCGCGGAACGGCGGCGTAGTCGTCGGTGGCGGCCACGTGGTCGGCACCGACCTTAACGAGCACGAGCGCATAGCCGTGATCCTCAAAGTTGAGCTCGAGCTTCTGGGTTTTAGGCTGAGCCTGGTCCTCAAAGTCCATGTAGGCAAGGCCGCCCAGGCACACGGCTGCCTGATCCATAAGACCGCAGGGCTTGCCGTAATAGTTGTTCTCGGTGCGCTGGCTCATCTGGGCGAGCGCGACAGGCTC
>UQZC01000282.1 GCA_900545505.1 uncultured Collinsella sp. | reverse complement strand
CTTATCAGCCGCAAATCAATCCCTATTCCACCGCAACTTAGAAATCGGCAATCAGCCCTGCGGGCCCCGGAACAGTTCCTCATGCGAGCCCATTCTGACCAGTCGGATCACAGGATTAGTCTTATGCGGCAAGTACAGAACGACCACATCGACCAACCCATCGGATAGATGGAAATCGATGTGGCCGTTGTAATTGCCGCCCGGGTTTGAAAGCTCATGGGCGCCATATTCCGCGGGAAGCGAGCCGCGAGCTGCAAGCTCTGCGACTGCCGCCTTAAACTCGGTTTTTAGCTGCGGATGGATTCGCATCGTCCGTTTGTAATCCGCCTTAAACTGAGCCTCGACTTTAATCTCAAACATCGCTAGTCCTCATCGAGGAACGATATAAGCTCATCAGCGTTAGTGAATGACGGGCTGTCGTCCGGCAGAATCCCCAACTCATGAGCCTCGGCAATCACCATGGCACGCCTCGTCGCCTCATTGGGAACTTCGGGCCGACCCACAATTTCAAAAGGAATCTTTCGCTGATTTACCAGCTGCCGAACAGCAAGGTTGAGATACGAATTGAGACTCAGACCAACCGTATCCAAGAACTCAGTCGCCTGTTCCTTGAGCCCCTCTTCGATGCGAACCGTCGTAGGCTTAACCGTTGCAGTAGACATACGCGACCTCCTCGCTCTCGTCTTTTGCATCAGTATACCCAATATAGATGGCAGTCTGATGTTAGCTAGCATCAGACTGCCATTATTCATCTATAAGCGAAGAAGCCTTGTCCCTACATCAGCCCGCTCAGGGCGATATCGACGGCCTCGTTGAGGTCGTCGGTAATGTGCACCAGCTCTGGATCGAGCGGGCTGATCATACCGGCATCCATCACCGGACCGTTAAGCCAGTCGAATAGGCCCTGCCAGTACTCGGTGCCCACCAGCACGAGCGGCATGCGCTTGACCTTGTGTGTCTGCACCAGCGTGAGCACCTCGAACATTTCGTCGAGCGTACCAAAACCTCCGGGAAACACGATGGCGCCCGAGCTGTATTTGACGAACATGGTCTTGCGCACAAAGAAGTAACGGAAGTCCATGCCGAGGTTCACGTATTTATTGAGCCCATGCTCGTGCGGCAATTCAATGCCCAGACCAACTGACTTGCCGTTGACACTCGCCGCTCCCCTGTTGGCCGCTTCCATGATGCCGGGGCCGCCACCGGTGATGACCGCCACGCCGCGCTGGGCGATTTTGCGGCCGACCGTGCGCGCCGCCTTATAGAGCGGATCGGTCTTGGGCGTGCGGGCGCTGCCGAAGATGGTCACAGCGGGCCCGAGCTCGGCAAGTGCGCCAAAGCCATCGACAAACTCGGCCTGGATGCGCAGCACGCGCCAGGGGTCGGTGTGCAACCAGTCGGTCGAGTCCTCGGGCGCCAGCAGGTTGGCGTAGGTGTTGTCCTTGGGAATCATGGGGCCGCGCATGACCACGGGACCGCGTCGGTACGTCTCGTCGTAGGCAGGCTCGCCCTCGATATTCTCGTTCTTAATCATGGGTACTCCTATCGAGAAAAAGAAAAACGGGCGGGGTCGACGCCATGCGTCAAACACCCGCCCGAACATCAACTATTCGATATGGTACCCACGATGCATCAAGTGCTTGCAAGCTATCGGTCATCGGTCTCGCAGACGGTGTTAGCGAACGTGATGACCGGCCAGCGCTCGCCCCTTGCCGTTGCTGGCGCTCTGCAAGCGCCCGCGCCGCTCTTAGTAGTCCACCGCCGCAGGACTGTTCATCCAGTCGCTCACAAACGCGCCGTAGCGGCCCTCGATAATGGCCTGACGGGCACGCTGCATAAGGTTGAGCAGGTAGTAGATGTTGTGCATCGACAGCAGAATACCGCCGAGCATCTCCTTCTGCGTGACCATGTGACGGATGAGCGCACGGCTGTAGCCGCCCGTGCACACCGGGCAGGTGCAGGTGGGGTCGATAGGGCCGTCGTCGTGCGCAAAGCGCGCGTTGCGGAAGTTAAGGCGACCTTCACTGGAGAACGCCGTACCCATGCGGCCGGTGCGCGTCGGCAGCACGCAGTTCTTCATTCCCATGATCACGCTGCTGCGCAACGCCGCCATGGGTTCGC
>UQZC01000281.1 GCA_900545505.1 uncultured Collinsella sp. | reverse complement strand
TGGCGGGCAAGAAGTTGAGCGCGGCGCAGCTCGGGAAGTTGCTCGATGGCGTGGAGGGGGAGAGCGGTCTCAAGACGCTCAAACTCGGCCATCAACTTATGAATGTCTAGGCTTTGGGCATGTCTGCCTGCCTTTGAGGCCCCTGTTTTTGCGGTAAAACTACCATTCGCCGGCTATTTCCTACCGTTCACCCTTCTGTGAAAACGATTACAGACATATGAAACTGAAAACGATTACAGTGTAAGTGTCAAAGCTGGCCGGGTGCACATGCGCCCGTTGGAGGAAAGGGAAGTCATGGACTACCGCAAATCAGCCCAAGAGGTGCTCGACAACATCGGTGGCGCCGACAACGTTGTTTCGGCTGCGCACTGCGCCACGCGTCTGCGCCTGGTGATTGCCGATAACGCCAAGGTCGACAAGGAAGCCCTCGAGAATATCGACGGCGCCAAGGGCGTCTTTGAGGCCCAGGGCCAGCTCCAGATTATTTTTGGCACTGGCACCGTCAACAAGGTCTACGAAGAGTTCATCGCGCTCAGTGGCGTCGAGGCTGCCACCAAGGCCGAGGTCAAGGACGCCGCGGCGCAGCAGCAGAACATTTTTATGCGCGCCATTAAGGTGCTCGGCGACGTCTTTGTCCCCATCATCCCCGCCATCGTGGCTTCGGGCCTGCTGTTGGGAATCATGAGTGCTCTCAACTTTATGGCCTCCAACGGCTTTATCGCGCTCGACACCAATAACTTTATCTACAAGATTGCCGACCTGGTCTCGGGAACGTCCTTTGGCATTCTGCAGATTCTGATCGGCTACTCCGCCGCTAAGGCCTTTGGCGCCAATCCGTATCTGGGCGCCGTCGTCGGCGGTGCGTTCATCAACTCCTCGCTGCAGAGCGCCTACACGGTTGCCTCCGAGGGCGTGCAGACCATGGTCACCGTCATCCCTGGACTGTACAGCTTTGAGTGGGTCGGTTATCAGGGCCATGTAATCCCCATCGTCATCGCCTGCGCCATCCTCGCCTTCTTGGAGAAGCGTCTCCACAAGATCGTTCCCGAGATGTTCGACCTTTTTGTTACTCCGCTCGTCTCCGTGTTCGTGACCGTGCTCGTGACGCTCGTTGCCGTCGGCCCCATCTTTGTCTGGGCTGAGAACGCCATCCTCGGTCTGATCCAGGCTCTGCTGACCCTGCCCTTCGGTATCGGTTCCTTTATCGTCGGCCTGTTCTATGCCCCCACGGTCGTTACCGGTATCCACCAGATGTACACCGCCATCGACCTGGGTCAGCTCGCCCAGTACGGCGTGACCTATTGGCTGCCCATCGCCAGCGCCGCCAAAAGGTCGACCTTTGGCCTCCCCATGCCCGGCGCCGCCAATATCGCCCAGGGTGGCGCCGCACTCGCCGTTGCCTTTAAGACCCGCGATGCCAAGATCAAGGGCCTGGCGCTTCCTTCGGCCCTGTCCGCCTTCATGGGCATTACCGAGCCCGCCATCTTCGGTGTGAACCTGCGTTTCTTCAAGCCCTTCATCGCCGGCTGCATCGGCGGCGGTTGCGGTGCCCTGGTCTGCGCGCTCACTTCGCTGGCTGCCTCCGGCACGGGCGTTACCGGTATCTTCGGTATCCTGCTGTGCCTGGCCCAGCCCGTGCAGTACGCGATCATGTTTGCGGTCGCCGCGCTGGTTTCCTTTGCCGTCTCGTTTGTCCTGTACAAGGACGAGCCCAAGGCTTCCGAGCAGGCGTAGGATTCGCGTAAAAATAACGCCCGCAGGCTCCATCCTGTGGGCGTTTTCTTTATCTGGAACCCTTGATTTGAGCGTTCGTTGATTTAATTCGATTGGATACCGACATGTCTAACGCACTTCAGCGCGATCTTGCCAAGCTCGTTGCCAATATGGATGCAGCGGCCGCCGAGCGTGGCCATGGGCCCTATGCTCAGCATTTTCATATTATGCCGCCCACGGGCTGGCTCAACGACCCCAACGGGCTTTGCCAGGCCGATGGCGTGTTTCACGCATATTTTCAGTATGCTCCGTTTGATGTGAACGGCGGCGTCAAGATGTGGGGACATGCCACGAGCCGCGACCTTATGAACTGGGAGTATGTTGGCGCGCCGCTGCTTCCCGATGAGCCG
>UQZC01000280.1 GCA_900545505.1 uncultured Collinsella sp. | reverse complement strand
TGCCGCACGCGCCACTTGGCACGTGCGGCACGTTAGAATAGATAAGACTATGCTCGTTTTGGCAGATAGGAGCGCAAGGATGGCGATCACGCCCGCAGAAATCGCGGAAACCCGCGGCATGGTTGAGGAACAGAACCTCGACATCAGGACCATCACCATGGGTGTTTCGCTCATGGGTTGCGGCGACGAGAACCTCGACCGCATGTGCACGAAAATCTACGACCACGTGACGCACACGGCTGAGCATCTGGTCGAGACCGCCGAGAACCTCGAGCGCGAGTACGGTATCCCCATCGTCAACAAGCGCGTTTCCGTCACCCCGGTGGCGCAGATCGCCGCGTGCTGCAAGGATGAGGACCTCACCCCCATCGCGCATGCCCTCGACCGCGCGGCCGAGACGCTCGGCATCGATTACCTGGGCGGCTTCTCCGCACTCGTCCAGAAGGGCATCGGCGACGCCGACCGCCGCGTCATCCAGTCCATCCCCCAGGCGCTCGCTACCACGAGCCGCGTCTGCTCCAGTGTCAACGTCGCCAGCCTGCGCGCCGGCATCAACATGGATGCCGTGCTCATGGCCGCCCAGACCATCATCGATGCCGCTAAGCTCACGGCCGACCAGGACTCCGTCGGCGCTTCCAAATTTGTCTGCTTTGCCAACATGGTCGAGGACTCCCCGTTTATGGCGGGCGCCGTCCACGGCGGTGGCGAGGCCGACGCCGTCATCAACGTAGGCGTTTCGGGCCCCGGCGTTATGGCCGCAGCCCTGGAGACGCTGCCCGATTCCGCATCGATGATGGAGGTCGCCGAGAAGATTAAGCAGACCGCCTTTAAGATCACCCGTGCCGGCGAGCTCATGAGCCGCGAGGCCGCCCATCGCCTGGGTGTCGAGAAGGGCATTGTCGACCTGTCGCTGGCTCCCACGCCTGCCATCGGCGACTCCGTTGCCCGCATCCTCGAGATCATCGGCGTGGGCACCTGCGGTGGCCCGGGCACGACCTGCGCGCTCGCCATGCTCAACGATGCCGTCAAGAAGGGCGGCGTCATGGCCAGCTCCAGCGTGGGCGGTCTCTCCGGCGCCTTTATCCCCGTGTCCGAGGACGCCGGCATGATCGCCGCCGTCGAAGCCGGCGCGCTTTCGCTCGAGAAGCTGGAGGCCATGACCTGCGTGTGCTCCGTTGGCCTGGACATGATCGCCATCCCCGGTGACACCCCGGTCGAGACCATCGCCGGCATCATCGCCGACGAGATGGCCATCGGCGTCATCAACAACAAGACCACGGCCGTCCGCGTGATTCCTGCTATCGGCAAGGGCGTGGGCGACTGCGTCGAGTACGGCGGCCTGTTTGGCCGTGCGCCCATCATGCCGGTGAACCCCAACGCCGGCACCGTGCTTGCCCACCGTGGTGGACGCTTCCCGGCGCCGCTGAACTCGCTGAAGAACTAGCTGAGGGGGACTGGCGAGGAGCCCCGGGGAGGGCAAATATATAAGGTCGCCTGCTCGGACAGTCCTGACTCGCACGGAGAGCACATTAAGTGCTCTCCGGCTCGTGCGGAACTCGCGATCGACCTTATGCCCCGCCCCTCGGGACTAAGGATACATGGTTGGAGTCGCTCTGCTGCGAAAATTATCGGCCTGTGACCTATTCCATGTCCCAGGTCGGCTCATCTTCACCACCTTTAAATAAAAAAGAAGTACCGGTTGGAGCCGGTACTTCTTTTGGTGCGTTGTTTTTGGCTGTAGCTTTTCGGGTTACCTTACAGGCCGCAGGCTGCTTTGAGTTCTTCGACTCGGTCGGTTTTCTCCCAGGTGAAGTCTGCGTCTTCGCGGCCGAAGTGACCGTAGGCTGCCGTCTTTTCGTAGATGGGGCGGCGCAGGTCTAGGTCGCGGATGATTGCGCCCGGGCGCAGGTCGAAGGTCTTCTCTACGGCCTCGACGATCTTGTCCTCGGCAACATGTGCGGTACCGAAGGTGTCGACCATGATTGAGAGGGGCTTGGAAACGCCGATGGCGTAGGCAAGCTCGACCTCGCAGCGGTCGGCCAGACCGGCGGCGACCACGTTCTTGGCGACCCAGCGCGCGGCATACGCGGCGGAGCGGTCAACCTTGGTGCAGTCCTTGCCGCTAAAGGCACCGCCG
>UQZC01000279.1 GCA_900545505.1 uncultured Collinsella sp. | reverse complement strand
ATCCAGGCGGCGGTTCAGGTTGAGGTGGTAATTGCCGGCGGTTTGGTGGCGTGCTGCGCGCTGGGCTACTGCGGATCGACTGCTCATGCAAATTTTGCGAGGCGCTTTGCGCGAACGCCCTGCTTGGCGCGCGCCGCCGCACTTTCTTACGCCATGGGCGTTCTGGTGCAGGTTCTCAACCACATGGTGATGCCTGTCGGCATTCCTCAGCAGGCTGTTCTGGTCGTCTGTGCGATCGCGCAGGTGGCGTTGCTCCACGGTGCCCGACGCGCCAAGCTGCGCGACGAGTCCGATCCCAACTTTGAACCCAGTGTTGCCGGGCTTTCGGTAGATGCTCTGGAATATGGCGCCAAGTGGCATGACGATCCCGAGGCAAAGGCGGCATTCCGTCGCGCCGTAGTTCGCCTGACCGTGGCGACGGCGTATCTTTCCAGCGTATTCGCCGCTCTCAACGCGGGCTTCACGACCCTGCATGCTGTCGGAGCCGTCGATTTGGGCGATTGGCCGCGCCTGCTGCTTGTCGTGAGCTCGTTGGTCGCTGGCGCACTATTTGACCTGCACGGCCGCTCGTATATGAATATCGGCATGACATGTGCCGCCATACTGTCCACGCTTTCGTTCTTTGTGCTCATCGTCGATGGCAATGGCGGCAACGAGCTTGCTGCCACGATTATCTTTTATCTGGGCTCGGGCTTTTTCGTGGTGTTCTTTACCACAAAATATGCCGCCGTCTCGCTCTATGCGCGCTGGTCATATTTTTGGCCGTGCATGGGTCGCGTCGTCAACAACGTGTGCTCGATGCTCGTGACGGCGCCGGCGGTGGCAATCATCTCGAGTCAAAATGTGCTGGCTGCGGTCGGTGCGGCGCTCGTGATGTTTGTGGGCATTGCGATTACGCTGCTGGGGCAGTTGGGGCAACGAGCCGATGATGCCGCGATGCGGGACGGACTGCCGCCTGCCACCGACGATCTTGGTGGGGATCTTGCGCCCACATGCTCCGACCCCGAGCCCGTGGAGGCAGCGGAGCTCACGTCCGATGAACGCCTCGATGCTTTCGTCGCCACCTTTGGGCTTACAGAGCGCGAGCGCGATATTCTTGAGGTCTTGGTCGTTTCGGACCAGAGCGTTCAGGACATCGCCACAACGCTCTTCCTTTCGCGCTCCACGCTCTATCGGCACATTTCCTCGATCAACAAAAAAGCCGGTACCGCCTCGCGCGTGGCCCTTATCAACTTCTTCTGGTCCTGGACACCCAAGGACTAGCGTATGAGCCGCCGCCCAGCCCCTTACTCTAACGGGGGATGTGGCCTCAAAGCGCGCCCGCATCGATGCTTCGCCTGCGCTAAACTGGAAGGCACGTACGCGATTACGAGAGGAGCCCGCATGGAGGCTTACAAGCAAGAGTTCATCAAGTTTATGGTCGAGTCCGACGTTCTTAAGTTCGGCAGCTTTACGCTCAAGAGCGGCCGTCAGTCCCCGTTCTTTATGAACGCCGGCGCTTACGTGACGGGCTATCAGCTCAAGAAGCTGGGCGAGTATTACGCCCAAGCCATCCACGATAACTTTGGCGACGACTTTGATGTGCTGTTTGGACCGGCCTACAAGGGTATTCCGCTGGCCGTCGTGACCGCAATTGCCTACCACGAGCTGTACGGCAAGGAGGTCAAGTACTGCTGCGACCGCAAGGAGGCCAAGGACCACGGCGCCGACAAGGGTAACCTGCTGGGCTATGAGCCCCAGGACGGCGACCGCGTGGTCATGGTCGAGGACGTCACCACCAGCGGTAAGTCCATCGACGAGACCTATCCCAAGGTCAAGGCTGCTGCCGATGTCGAGATTAAGGGCCTGATCGTGTCCCTCAACCGCATGGAGGTCGGCAAGGGTGGCGTGACCACCGCCCAGAAGGAGATCGAGGCCAAGTACGGTTTCCCCGTCGCGAGCATCGTCTCCATGGCCGAGGTCGTCGAGACCCTCTATAACCACGAGATCGACGGCAAGGTCGTCATCGATGACGAGCTCAAGACCGCCATCGACGCCTACTACGAGCAGTACGGAGCACGTTAGTTACGGCGTTTTACCAAACGCCGTAACTGCTCGACGCTGCGCGGGCCGCATTTGGACAATCTGACGTTCAACT
>UQZC01000278.1 GCA_900545505.1 uncultured Collinsella sp. | reverse complement strand
CACGCTCGCCGGCACGGCGGCGTTGGCAACCATGGCCTCCAGGCGTGCCACGCGCTCGGCCAATGCCTCAATCGTTAAATCAGCCTCGGGACGCGCCAGACGCGTGCAGGCAATCTCGAGCACCAGGCGCACGTCGCTCGCGCCCCTCATCTCCAGTGCGGCATCGTCGAGCACTGTCAGCACACGAGCCAGGCGGTCGGCAGGATGCTCGCCAAAGGCAGCGGCCTCGGCAGCAAGCGCCTCGGCCTGCTCGGAGCCGCCCTCAAACAACTCGGCACGGGCACGGGCAACGCAGGCAACATACACGTCGCGCACGTGCGCCACCAGGTCGCGCGTCAGCTCCAGCAGATCGTTACCTTCCTCGACCTGCGCGCGAATAAGCCCATACAGCTCGGCAACATCGCGATCGGCAATGGCGCGGGAAAACTCGCCCAGAATCTGGTCCGAAACCTCGCCTAAAAGCGAGCGGGCGTCGTCCGCATGCACAGAACCGTTGCCAAAGACGCTCAGCTGCTCCAGCGTGGAAAGCGCGTCGCGCATACCGCCCTTGGCATGGCGCGCCACAATGGCGAGTGCCTCGTCGTCGTAATCGAAGCCCTCCTGCTCGCACACGTATGCCAGGCGATGCTCAATATCCTCGTTGCCGATGCGATGGAAATCGAAACGCTGGCAGCGCGAGAGGATGGTCTCCAGAATCTTTTGCGGGTCGGTGGTGCACAGCACAAAGATCACGTGCGCCGGCGGCTCTTCAAGCGTCTTGAGCAGCGCGTTGAACGCCGCCGTCGTGAGCATGTGGACCTCGTCGATGATATAGATCTTGTACTTGCCGCGCACCGGGGCAAAGTTGACGGAGTTGATGATCTCCTCGCGCACATTGTCCACGCCCGTGCGGGAGGCGGCATCGAGCTCGTAGACATCGGGGTGGTTACCCTCGGCAATGAGCTCGCACTCCTCGCAAGTACCGTCGGGCATGCAGCCGCTTGCACCCTCGGCGCGCGCCGCCTCGGCATTGCGGCACAGCAGCGCCTTGGCCAGAATGCGCGCCATGGTGGTCTTGCCCGTGCCGCGCGGTCCGCAGAACAGGTAGGCGTGGGACAGGCGCCCCTCGGTGATGGCGTGCTCGAGCGTCGAGACGATATGCTGCTGGCCCACCACGGAGTCAAAGGTGAGCGGGCGATACTTTCGGTACAACGATTCCATGGGTGCTCCCCCGGGTATACTGAGTCTTGTTGCCGCGGCGGCCATGCGGTCGCACGGCATACTGCATTCCATAATAACCCGTACGGCGAGCCCGCCGCGATAGGAGTCCAAAGAGCATGGCAGACGCAGAGAGCAACCTCGTTCCCTCCGAAGCAGCCGACCAGGTCGAGGTCGCGCTCGAGGAGCAGGCCGCAGCCGATGACGGCATCCTGTACCTCAACGAGTACCAGTACGAAAACGACCTGGTCACCGACTTCGCCCGCCTGGTCGCCTCGCCCAGGCGTCGCGGCTCGCTGTATGTCGCCGCGGCAGTTGCCGCGCTCATCGGCATCGGCATGCTGGTGGCCGGCGGCAGCTGGATCAAGTTTGGCGTCGTGTTGATCGTGTTCGGCGCCTTTTTGGCCTGGTGGAGCAAGAACCTGCACCACACGCTCGCCCGCGACTTTATCGACGCCGTCGAGGCCGACGAGTCCATGGGTGGCCGCTATCGCCGCGTCGCCGCCAACGAGGACGGCCTGATGGTTTGGGGCAAGAGCGGCAAGTCGCAGTTCTTCCCGTTTGACAAGCTCGACCACGTACTCGACGGCGAGCGCATCTTTGTGGCCATGTTCGCCGACCAGGGCGTGACGATCCCCAAGGACACCTTCGTCCGTGGCGATGCCGAGCAGTTCGGTCCCTTCCTCAAGGCCCGCATCAACAAAAAACTCCGCATCGAGACCAAGAAGAAGAAAATGAAGGCCGAGAAGGCCGCCGCCGAGGCCAAGCAGGGCGACAAGCCCCAGGAGACCAAGGGCAAGCGGCGCAAGCAGAAGAAGAACAAGAAGAAGCGCTAAGGCCAAGCCAGACGGGCAGCCTCGCATCCCGCTATCCTCCCCATGCACCCGAGCGTGCTACACTAGCAGCATCTATGCCACCGCGAACGGCTCCGCCCCGCGCCCGCCGCTCGCAAACGAA
>UQZC01000277.1 GCA_900545505.1 uncultured Collinsella sp. | reverse complement strand
TTAGACGGATGCGGTGGGGGAAAACCCGCCGAGCAGATTGCCGCCATTATCGAAGCGCTGCGCGATGCCGGTCAGGAGCGCATCCTGGTCACGCGCCTGGACAGCGAAAAAGCAGCCCGCACCTCGGAGCTCCTCGGCAACGGCATCGACCTGGGGTATATCCCGAACGCACAGCTCGCCCTCGTGGGCGGCAAGCCCTCCCCTACTGGCAACGGACGCATCGTCGTCGCCTGCGCCGGCACGAGCGACTTGCCCGTCGCCGAGGAAGCCGCGTTGACGGCCGAATTCTATGGCAACGAGGTCGACCGCCTCTACGACGTGGGTGTTGCCGGCCTGCACCGCCTGCTCGCGCATGCCGAGGAACTTGCACAGGCGCAGGTGGTCATCGCCATCGCCGGCATGGAGGGCGCGTTGGCGAGCGTTGTCGGCGGCCTGGTGAGCTGTCCGGTCATCGCCGTTCCCACCAGCGTGGGCTACGGCGCAAGTTTTGGTGGCGTAGCCGCACTGCTCGCCATGCTCAACTCCTGTGCCAGCGGCGTATCGGTCGTCAATATCGACAACGGCTTTGGTGCCGCCTACCAGGCAAGTCTTATCAATCATCTGAGCGCCGGCACGCCCCACGCCCGTTAAGGAGCATTCCATGTCCAACCATCAGCACACGCTTATCATCGACGGCACCTCGGGCATCAGCGGCGACATGACCGTCGCGGCCCTGCTCGACCTGGGCGCCAGCGAGGAGCACCTGCGCGAACAGCTCGCCACACTGCCGGTCGACGGCTTTACGATCGCCGTCACGCGTGCAAACAAGCATGGCATCGACGCCTGCGATTTCGACATCCAGCTTGCAGAGGAGCTCGAGAACCACGATCACGATATGGCCTGGCTCTACGGCAACGAAGCAACTGCCGAGCACACGCACGAACATGAGCACCACCATCATGACCACGACGAGCACGAACACGAACACACACACGAGCATGACCATGAGGCCCACGGCCATGGCCACGAGGGCCATCATCACGCCCACCACCATCACCATCGTTCTTTGGCGGACGTCACCGCCATCATCGATGGCTCGCAGCTAAGCGATGGCGCCAAGCGTCGCGCTCTCGCCATCTTTACCGCACTCGCTGCCGCCGAGGCCAAGGCTCACGGCAAAACGCCCGAGACCGTCCTGTTTCACGAGGTAGGCGCCGTCGACTCCATCGTCGACGTCTGCTCGGTCGCCATCTGCCTCGATGACCTTGGTATCGAGGATATTGTCGTCGAGTCGCTCTCCGAGGGCCACGGAACCATCCGCTGCGCCCACGGCCTCATGCCCATTCCCGTCCCCGCTGTCGTCAACCTGTGCCAGGCGGGCAATATCGCCCTCACGCCTGCACCGGTCGCCGGCGAGCTCGTGACGCCCACGGGCGCCGCCGGAGTCGACGCCCTGCGCCCTCCCGATCCCCTGCCAGCCCGCTACCACATCGAAGCCGTCGGCTACGGCGCCGGCAAGCGCCCCTACGAGGGCTGCTCCGGCACGCTCCGTTGTCTGCTCGTTCACGTGGATGCATAGCCATGGATGCCCGCAAAGAAAAAAGCCGCGCTGCCATCGTCGCGGCGTTCTCCGAGCTGCTACGCGAAGAGGACTACGGCAAGATTACCGTCGGCGACATCATCGCGCGCGCTCACGTAGGCCGCGCGACATTCTACGGCCTCTTTAAGAGCAAAGACGACCTACTGTCCGAGCTCGTGAGCGACATCTGCACCCACGCCCTCGACGACGATGGCACACCGCTCGACGACCCACTCGTGCAGGTCGAGCATATCCTCAACAACCTCTGGGAACGCCGTCAGGGCGTTCGAGCCCTCGTAGCCGGCGCCGGCTCCCGCGTCTTCGCCGACTGTCTCCGCAAGACCATCATGTCACGCGCAGCCGAAACCGTCCCCGCCGACCCCGCAGGCCCCGCCGGCACCATGGACCGCAGCTTCCTACTACACCACATAGCCTCAAGCTTCGTAGCCACCATCCAATGGTGGGCCTGGCACAACTTTCAAGTAGACAAAGCCGACGTAGCCAAAGACTACTTATCGGCCATAAAACCCCTCTTCAACTAAGTAAGAACATCATCCCAAAGCATCGCCCCAACCCAGGGCGCCACGCATCCCAAAGTGTCACTCGCGCT
>UQZC01000276.1 GCA_900545505.1 uncultured Collinsella sp. | reverse complement strand
GGAGGCGGGGCCCTTTCGCTTCGGGAAGTGGAAGACGCGCTCTTACGGGAGCTCGCGCGCTAGGCGCTCGCCACGCCTGCGCGCCCTCTCGCCCGCGAGGAGGAGCGCCCCGAGCAAGCTCGACCCGTACAAGCCCGTCATCCGCCAATAGCTCGAGGACGACGCCCGGAACTGGCGCAAGCAGCCTTTCAATAAGTTGCGGTGAAATAGTGTCTGTTTTTGCTGCTAGATAGCATATTTAGTCCCTAATTCACCGCAACTTGTTGGCGGTGGCTTACTGGTAGCGTAGGCACTCCACCGGGTCGAGCTTTGCCGCGCGGCGAGCGGGGTAGAAGCCAAAGATTACGCCGATGCCGACGGAGACGGCGAAGGCCAGCAATACCGTGGCGATTGAAAAGCTCGGTGTGATTTGCCCGCTGGCACCGAGCTCGCCAAGAATCCCGGATCCGGAGGCAAACATCGCAAGAGCCCAGGCCAGCAGATAGCCAATCAGGACACCCAACAGTCCGCCGGTGACGCACAGCGCCGAAGACTCGGCCAAAAACTGCGCGGTGATATCGCGACGACTGGCGCCCAGAGCGCGGCGGATGCCGATCTCGCGAATGCGCTCCGTTACGTTGGTAAGCATCATATTCATAATGCCGATACCGCCGACAAGCAGCGAGATGCTGGCGACAGCACCCATGATGAGCGAGAACGCGCCCATAAAGGAGTTGAGTGCATCGATGGCGCTTTTCATGGATGTCGCCGATACACTGTCGTACTCATCCTCCTCCTCGATGCCCTTCATCGCGCGCACCTTGGACTCGATGGTCTTACAAAGCTCATCCATGTCCGTGCCCTCGGCGGCAAGTGCCATCACGCTGGGGAATGAGGGATTCTCGTCGCCAAACAGACCTGAGATGGTTTCGCGTGGCATATACAGCGTGAGAGAGCCCATGGAGTCGCTGCCGCCATCAATCACGCCTACAATCTGCACCTCGCCGTTGGACACCTTGATGGTTTTCCCCAGCGCATCCTGTTCGTTGCCGTACAGCTGATCGGCGCCGCCGCGGCTGATGAGCGCCACGCGCGAGCCTGATTGAGACTCGGCCTGGGAATAGGTGCGCCCCGCAACGAGCTTGCTGGCCCCCACGGCGTCAAGCATGTCACTATCGACACCCTGTGCCATGACGGTATAGCTTTTATTGCCGGTCTTGTACTCGGTATACGCGCTGTCGACAATGCCGATCTGCTCTATCTGCGGCACCAGTTTTTGAAGCTTCTCGATGTCCGACTCGGTGAGTTCTTGCGACGAATAGATTTGCACCATGCGTGCCGCATTGAGGCCCAGGCTGTTGACCAAGCTGTTTTGGATGCCGCCGATGAGCGAAGTCATGGCGATAACCGAGGCGATGCCGATGACAATGCCCAGGATGGTGAGCAGGCTGCGCCCCTTGTTGGCCTCGAGCGAGTGAAGGGCTTCCTGGATAAGATCGCGGGCGCTCATGCCATCTCTCCTTTCGGCGGGTTGGCGGAGGCGGAAATCATGGGCAGGCTATCTACGGCGCTGCGTAGGGTCCGCGGTGCATGTGGAATATACGCGCCGTCGTGAATGCGACCGTCGCGGATGGTCACGGCACGGTCGGCCTCGGCGGCGATGCCGGGGTCGTGTGTGATAAGCACGATGGTTTTGCCGCGCTTCTGGAGCTTATGGAAGGTCTCCATCACAAGCGCTCCGGTAGCGGAGTCCAGGTTTCCCGTCGGCTCATCGGCCAGGATGATGGGCGGGTCATTAACGAGGGCGCGTGCGATGGCGACACGCTGCATCTGGCCGCCCGAGAGCTCGGATATGCGGTGGTCCCAGTGGTCGACCGGTAGCGTGACGGCCTGCAGCGCGTGCACGGCGCGCATTTCGCGCTGGCTACGGGGCACATTGGTGTAGGCCAGCGGCAGCATGACGTTTTCGATAACCGACAGGCGCGGCAGCAGGTTGAAGCTCTGAAAGACAAAGCCAATGCTCAGGGCGCGAACTTCGGTGAGCTCGTCATCATCGAGCTCGGCCACGTTGAGCCCTTGCAGGTAGTAGTCGCCCGCCGTCGGCTTATCCAGGCAGCCTAGGATGTTCATGAGCGTTGATTTGCCCGAGCCCGATGGGCCAGTGATAGCGACGAATTCGCCGGGATTTACCGCCAGGCTCACGTTGTGC
>UQZC01000275.1 GCA_900545505.1 uncultured Collinsella sp. | reverse complement strand
CCGCTCGGACATGCGTTCCGAGCGGGCCCCTGCTGTTAGCTTGTGGCACTGAATAGTTTAGGCTTCGTCGACGATCTTAAGGCCGCGCGTGTGATCGATCTCGTTGAGGAGGTTAACGCGACGCTCGTGACGACCACCCTCAAACTCGGCGTCGAGCCACTCGTCGACAATCATCTTGGCGAGTTCGGAGCCCACGACGCGGGCGCCAAAGGCGAGCACGTTGGTATTGTTGTGCATGCGGGAGAGCTTGGCGCTGAAGGGCTCGGAGCACACAACGGCGCGTACGCCCTCGACCTTGTTGGCAGCCAGGCTGATCCCGACGCCGGTGCCACAGATGAGGATGCCCAGGTCGACGTCGCCGTTGGCAACGGCCTTACCCACCTTGTAGCCGGCGATAGGGTAGTCAAAGCTCTCGGAGGTGTCGGTGCCAAAGTTCACGACCTCGCAGCCGCGCTCCTTCAGGTGCTCGGAAATGATGTTCTTGAGCTCGACGGCGGCGTGGTCGTTACCGATACCGATCTTCATGAGTGGTTCCTCTCTGGTCTGTGCGGCGCAAATGCTAAAGGTGTTTACCGCGTTCGACTGCATGATAGCGCGACTTTTGCTTAAACGCTCGGGCGTTTTTTGGTCAAACGCTTTAGCATGCAACAAGACCGGCTTCTCATGAATAATGCCACCAATTTGTGCTCGAGCGCCGTCCGCCGGAACCATGGTTGCGGTTTTTGATGCATTGTTATCAAATAAAGGAACTAACCATTCTTGAGAGCCCAGCCCGTTATGCAAGCAGGAGATACCTATGCCTACCGATTCCATCCGTGATGCCGCGTTTTGCGATGTTTTGAACCGCGAACTTGTCTGCGCGCTCGGCTGTACCGAGCCCATTGCCGTTGCCTATGCAGCGGCGCTGGCGAGTCAGACGCTCGGTTGCGAACCCGATCATATGGATGTTGCCTGCTCGGGCAATATCATCAAGAACGTTAAGAGCGTGACCGTGCCCAACTCGGGCGGCATGCACGGTATTGAAGCGGCGGCCGTGCTGGGTGCCGTGGGCGGCGACGCTAAGAGTGCGCTCGAGGTGCTCGAGAGCGTTAACGATGAAGACCGCGCTCGCGTGGCCGAGCTCCTCGCCGACGCCGGCTACTGCGATGTGTCGCTTGTCGAAGGTGTGCCCAACCTCTACATCAAGGTGACTGCGACGGCCGGGGGCCATACCGCGGTCGTCGAGATTTCCGATCACCACACTAATGTCACGTGCCATACGCTCGATGGTATTCCGGTATGCGGCAAGTCGGCGGGGGAGTGTGCCGCCTGCGCCGAGCGCGTGGTGGCCGAGCGTGCGGCGGATAAGGCCGATACCCCTATGAGCATTGAGTCCATCATCGACTTTATCGAGGACGGTGACATTGAGGACGCCCGCGCTGCCGTTGAGCGTCAGATTGAGCTGAATGGCGCAATCAGTGCCGAGGGCCTTGCGCACGCTTGGGGCGCCGAGGTTGGTCGTACGCTGCTGGGTGCTCGTGCCGATGACGTCGCCTGCCGTGCCCGTGCCCGTGCGGCCGCCGGGTCCGACGCCCGCATGAACGGCTGCGCGCTGCCGGTCGCCATTGTGTGCGGCTCGGGCAATCAGGGCATTACCTGCGCATTGCCCGTCATGGAGTATGCCGAGTACCTGCGTTGCGACCACGAGCGCCTGGTGCGCGCCGTGATGCTGTCCGATCTTATCGCCGTGCATATCAAGAGCTATATTGGTGCGCTCTCGGCGTTTTGCGGTGCTATTTGCGCCGCGTGCGGCGCCGGCGCCGCGATTACCTGGCTGTGCGGTGGCACGCGCGAGCAGATTGGCGCGACGGTCTCGAATACGCTCGGTAACGTGGGCGGCATCGTGTGCGACGGCGCCAAGGCGAGCTGTGCCGCCAAGATCTCGGCTGCCGTCGATGCGGCGATTCTGGGCCATGATATGGCCATGCAGGGCCGCGGCTTCCGTGCCGGCGAGGGTCTGATCCAAGATACCGTCGAGCAGACAATCGCTAGCATGGGCTACGTAGGCCGCGTGGGTATGAAAGATACCGACGTCGAGATCCTCAACATCATGATCGGCAAAACCCAAGTGTGCTAGTTACGCGGTTTTACCAAACCGCGTAACCAGTTGACGCTGCGCCCGAGGTTCCGCCGTTCTGCCGAACGGCGGACTGGCC
>UQZC01000274.1 GCA_900545505.1 uncultured Collinsella sp. | reverse complement strand
TGAGTATTCTACAACACGTATGCACGCTGCCCTCGCCCGCCGCCTTGGTCGAGCGCATCTCGGCAAGCACCATATCGAGCATGCCGTCGATGCGGGCCACCTCGCCCAAGACCACGCCCGAGCGCATGGCCTCGCGCGTGTTGCGACCGATCACATGCGTGGGTGCCGAGGGCTCGACCTGCGGCAGGCGCGCCGCAGCGGCCGAAAGCGAGCGGGCGCCAAGTGCCAGACCCGGCGCGATGACGCCGCCGACAAAGGTTCCGTGCGTATCGATGACCTCGATATTGGTCGTCGTGCCCAGGTCGATCACGATGCACGGAGAGCCGTAGACGGCACGGGCCGCCACGGCATCGGCGATGCGGTCGGGGCCGATCTCGGCCGGGTCGTCGTAGTGCACGGGCATGCCGGTCTTGAGGCCCGGCCCCACGGTGAGCACGCGCCCCGTGCAGGTACGGGAAAGAGCCGCCTTCCACGGGCGTTCGAGCGCCGGCACCACGCAGCTCAGCACTGCGGCCGCGGGAACGAGCGCGCCGGGCATGCCCGCATCGGCCGCCAGCGCGCCCATGACCTGCGCGAGCCTCATGCGCGCCTCGTCGGCCGTGATGCTCGACGGCGTGGTAATCTCGCACGTCGCAAGCGGGCATTCCTGCGCCGCGGCCGAATCCTCGGCAAACAGACCAAAGCGAATGAACGTGTTGCCCACGTCGACCGTCAATATGTATGCGCACCCATTAAGCATCGTCGGCGCTCCTTTCGTCTGCCCAGCAGTATATCGCCTACCTAAACCAGTCATCCCAAAATGACTACCTTACGGCTATACTGGTGCGCGGTCGTTTGCGAGCTCACGCGGCGGCCCTTGGTAACCCGACTTCCCGCGCCGTATCCGTAGCGGCGCTCCCGGGGGAAGCGGATATACGCAAAGGAGTTCTATATGAGCAATCCCTCGAACCGCGCTTCGATGCGCGGGCAACTCACGCTGCGCGGCGTCGTCATCGGCGTCCTTGGCTGCGTGATCATCACGGCAAGCTCGGCCTACACCGCCCTCAAGATGGGCGCACTCCCCTGGCCGATCGTCTTCGCTGCCGTCATTTCGCTGTTCTTCCTTAAGCTCATGGGCAGCGCCAGCCTCAACGAGGCAAACGTCACCCACACCATCATGTCCGCAGGCGCCATGGTCGCCGGCGGCCTGGCGTTTACCATCCCGGGCGCTTGGATGCTGGGCTATGCCGACCAGATCAGCTGGCTCGACATGTTTATCGTGGCGCTCGCCGGCACCATCCTGGGCCTGCTGGCCACGGCACTCATCCACCGTCACTTTATCGTAGACGCCGCGCTTGAGTTCCCCACCGGCAACGCCGCAGCTCAGACCCTGCGCGCAACCGAGGCCGGCGGCAAAACCGGCAAGCAGCTCTTTGGTTCCATGGCCATCGCCGGCATCTATAGCGTGCTGCGCGACGCCCTGAGCGTGGTGCCCAGCATGCTGTGCACGCTCAACATCCCCGGCGTGACCTTTGGCATCTACAACTCGCCCATGCTGCTCTCCGTCGGCTTCCTCGTGGGCTTCGCCCCGGTCGCTTTCTGGTTTGCCGGCGCCCTGTTGGGCAACTTTGGCATCATTGTCGGCGGCACCGCTGCCGGCCTGTTCGACGTTGTGACTGCACAGGGCATCGTCAAGTCCCTGGGTATGGGCCTCATGATGGGCTTTGGCGTCGCCGTCGTCCTCAAGGACATCCTGCCGCAGGTCGCCGGCATCGTCCGCGGTCTTGCCGCCGACAGCTCCACCGACACCGATGAGCAGTCGCTCATCTCGGGCTCCCTTAAGCTCGACGCCGGCATCATCGGCCTGGGCGCCGCCGCCATCGCCGTGATCATCGCCATCGTGCTCGACCTTGGCCCCGTTCCGGCCGTCATCGTCACGTTGTTCACCTTTGTCACCACCATCATGAGCGCGCAGAGCTGCGGCCAGACGGGTATCGACCCCATGGAAATCTTTGGCCTCATCGTTATGCTCATCGTGGCTGCCTTCGCACAGATCGCTCAGGTCAAGCTGTTCTTTATCGCCGGCATCGTTGCCGTGGCGTGCGGCCTTGCGGGCGACGTCATGAACGACTTTAAGGCCGGCGCCGTGCTGGGCACCAACCCGCGTGCGCAGTGGATCGGCCAAGCCATCGGCGGCATCGTGGGCGCCCTGGTCGCC
>UQZC01000273.1 GCA_900545505.1 uncultured Collinsella sp. | reverse complement strand
CATGCGAACCTCCAGTCCGGACCGCTTCACGGTCCAACTTTCTGTCCGCACCCCCAACCGCTTAAATCGGAACTATATCACCGCAACTTATATGGACGCGTGGGTGGGCTATACTAGCTGCGGATGAAAGGAAGTTAGCCATGTATGACAAAGGACCCGTGCCTGGCCGCAACGACGCTTGCTGGTGCGGCAGCGGCAAGAAATACAAGAAATGCCATAGCGCCTTTGATGAGCGCCTCGAGCGCTTGTGGGAAGAGGGCTGGGAGGTTCTGCCCCGCACACTCTACAAGACGCCCGCCGACATCGAGGGCATCAAGCGCTCTGCCGCCATCAACGTGGGCGTGCTTGACTACGTAGGCGAGCACATCGCCGCGGGCATGACCACCAACCAGATCGACCAGATGATCTACGACTACACCGTCGAGCACGGTGGCACGCCGGCCGACCTCAACTACGAGGGCTACCCCAAAAGCGTGTGCACCTCGATCAACGACGTCGTCTGCCACGGCATCCCCTGCGATACGGACGTGCTGCACGAAGGTGACATCATCAATGTGGACTGCTCTACGATCTTGGACGGCTACTTTAGCGACTCGAGCCGCATGTTCTGCATCGGCGAGGTCTCGGCCGAGCGCCAGCGTCTTGTCGACGTCACCCGCGCCAGCGTGGAGGCCGGGCCTGGGGGCCTGTCAAGCCATGGCTGCCGCTGTCCGTTATGGCCGAGGCCGTGCAAAAGACGGTCGAGGACGCCGGTTTTAGCGTGGTGCGCGAGTACGGCGGACACGGCATCGGTAAGGAGTTCCACGAGGACCCGTTTGTGGGCTTTACCACCGAGGCGCCCGATGTGGACACCATCATGGCCCCGGGCATGGTCTTTACCATCGAGCCCATGGTCAATGCCGGAGCTCCCGACATTAAAATCAGCAAGGGCGACGGCTGGTGTGTGCGCACCAAGGACGGTAGCGATTCGGCCCAGTGCGAGGTGCAGCTGGTCGTGACCGAGGCCGGCTAGGAGCTGCTGAGCTGGTAGCCGTGGATGCGCCGGATGCTGACGGGCACGCTCGTCTTGCATCCGGCGTTTTTATTTGAACGTTTTGCCTGATACAACCTGCCAAAATAAACCTGTCCCTTTTTGGCAGGTCGAGCGGAGAGGACTGCTTGTGAACATCCTGGTTTTGTTGCCCGTCAACGACCGCCATCGCGCGATCCTCGAGTCGAGCGCTCCGGGCGAGGACTTTATCTACACGAGCTCCGACGCCATCACGCGCGAGCAGGTCGCCGATGCCGACGTGATCTTGGGCAACATCGACCCTGACATGCTTACCGCGTGCGAGCACCTCCAGCTGCTGCAACTGCAGACCGCGGGCTATGATGATTACTTGGCCGCCGGCACCGTGCCAGCCGACGCCAAGCTTTCCTGCTCGGTGGGCGCCTACGGCCAGGCCGTAAGCGAGCACATGTTTGCCATGGTCCTTTCCATGATGAAGCGCTTGCCCGGCTATCACGACTTGCAGCGCGAGCATCGCTGGGAGGATTTAGGGCCGGTCACCTCGCTCAAAAACGCCAACGTGCTGGTGCTGGGCGCGGGCGATATCGGCGGCCACTTCGCCACGCTCTGCCGCAGTATGGGTGCACACGTCCGCGGCATCAAGCGCCATCCGCTCGTCTACCCCATTGTATTTGAGGACATGGACGGCATGGACACCCTGTCTGAGCGTCTGGCGGAGGCAGACGTCGTCGCATCCTTTATGCCCAGTACGCCCGAGACCCGCGGCATTGCAAATGCCGAGTTCTTTGCCGCGATGAAACCGGGTGCCTTCTTTGCCAACGGCGGCCGCGGCGATCTTGTGGTCGCCGACGACTTGGTTGTCGCCCTGGAGTCGGGACATCTCGCCGGCGCCGCGGTCGACGTCACCGACCCCGAACCGTTGCCTGAGACAAGTCCACTGTGGGATGCGCCCAACATGCTCATCACGCCGCATATCTCGGGCTGGTTCCACCTGGCAGCCACGCTCAACAATGTGGTCGACATTGCCGCGGAGAATCTGCGTCACCTGCAGGCAGGCGAGACCCTGCGCTGCTGGATCGAACACTGATTGTTCCGGCGTTTTCCAAACGCCGGAACCCCTCGACGCTGCGAGCCCCATTGGTTCCGCCGGTCTAACGAACGGCGGAACGGGCGGCGCTAGCGATGCGC
>UQZC01000272.1 GCA_900545505.1 uncultured Collinsella sp. | reverse complement strand
CACTTTCTATATTGGCTGGGCGCATCGTTCCGCCGATGGGGGCGTGCCGGTCGTGGACTCTGTGCGCTGCCACTATGAGGGCGACCGTTCGTGTGTTCGTGCCCATGCGGTCACGGACGCATTGGGTCGCATTGCCCTTGTGCTCAACTCTATGGAATAGACGTGTTTTAAGGGGCCTTAGGGCCCCTTAATTGTGGAGATAGGGACCTTAGGCTCATTTGGCGTTTGTGCTGGTTGTAGATGTATTTTTGCCTGCCTTGTTCATATTTGGTCCTTTGTGGTCAAGCATTTGGTCAGTGTTTGGTCGGCGTTTGGTCGGGTTTTGGAAAGACCGCCTGCATATGATTGGCCTGAACGGTTGACCACGAACAGCCGTTCGTTTATTATCGATGCAGGTTGTTAAGAGGAGGGCTATTCATGGCCAAGAATTCAGGTCCCGTACGTACCGTTCATGCTCGCACGACGGGTAAAGAGCGCGATGAGATGATCGCCACCACCAAGGCCGAGATCGAGAAGAAATTCGGCCAGGGTTCCATCATGAGGTACGGCGACGGTGGTCCCGAGCTCGAGGTCGAGGCCATTCCCACGGGCGCCCTGGCCCTCGATGCCGCTCTGGGTATCGGCGGTGTGCCGCGCGGCCGTATCGTCGAGATTTACGGTCCTGAGTCCTCCGGTAAGACGACGCTTTCGCTCGAGATCTTGGCCGAGGCCCAGGCTATGGGCGGCGTTGTGGCATTTATCGATGCCGAGCACGCGCTCGATCCCACGTATGCCGCGCGCATCGGCGTGGATATCGACGAGGTGCTCATTTCCCAGCCCGATACGGGTGAGCAGGCGCTCGAGATCGTTGACATGCTCGTGCGTTCCGGCGCCATCGATGCCATCGTCGTTGACTCCGTCGCTGCGCTGACCCCGCGTGCCGAGATCGAGGGAGAAATCGGCGACACTACGGTCGGTCTTCAGGCTCGCCTGATGAGCCAGGCGCTCCGCAAGCTCGCCGGCTCGCTGTCCAAGTCCAACACGACGTGCATCTTCATTAACCAGCTGCGTGAGAAGATCGGCGTCATGTTCGGCAACCCCGAGACCACGACGGGCGGCCGCGCCCTTAAGTTCTTCTCTTCGGTGCGTATCGACATTCGCCGCATCGACAGCATTAAGCTTAAGGACGAGGTTATCGGTAACCGCGTGCGCGCCAAGGTCGTTAAGAACAAGGTGGCAGCTCCGTTCCGTTCTGCTGAGTTCGACATCATGTACGGTACGGGCATCTCTAAGGAGGGCTCGATTCTGGACATGGCTGTCGAGTGCGGCATCTGCAAGAAGATGGGCTCCTGGTTTGCCTATGGCGAGGACAAGCTCGGCAACGGTCGCGAGGCCGCCAAGGCGTTCCTGCGCGAACACCCCGATTGTGCCGACGAGATTGAGCATAAGGTCCGCCTTGCCTGTGGACTTGAGTTTGATGACGATGCTCCGTCCGAGGTCGAGCTGACCGATCAGCCTGCGCCTGAGGAGTTTGACGAGCTTTACGCCATCGATGGTTCCGCCATGCTCGATGATGACGACGAGTAGCGGTTACGCTCATGTCGTATACGGTGACCGAGGCCACGGTCGTCTTTCCCGATAAGAAGGCGGCCTCCTCGTTCTCGAGCGGGTATGCGTCCAAAAAGCCTTGCGCACATATCGATTGTGAGCTTGAGGGCGGTTTTGAGCGGTCCATTTGGATTCCCGTGCGGGTCGCGCGGCTGTATGTCAAAAACCGCCCCGATCTTCCCTGTGATTGGGACAACTTTCGTGAGGCGGTGCAGCTCATCGAGCGTAAATGTGCACTTACCATGGTGACCGAGATGCTATCGCGCCGCGACCATGCGACTGGTGAGGTCCGTGACAAGCTGGCTCGCTACGGCTTTCACCAGCCCGCGATCGATTTCGCCGTCGAGCGCGCCACCGAGTATCGCTTTTTAGACGACAACCGCTTTTGCTCGTACTTTATCGAGGAGCGCAAGCGGCGCGGTTGGGGACAGCGCAAAATCGAGACCGAGCTCAAGCGCCGTCATGTCGTGCTCGATGACATTCCCGGTTATCCCGAGGATTATTTTGCCGTCGAAGACGATTTGGCGCGTGCGTCAGCCCTGCTCGCCAAGCGGCGTGTTCCAGAGACGCGCGGATTCGAAAAACTGGTTCGGTTTTTGATGGGCAAGGGCTTCTCGTATCACATCGCCGCCGATGCCGTTAAGGCACGTCTCGATGCCGAACGCGAGGAATGTGCGGT
>UQZC01000271.1 GCA_900545505.1 uncultured Collinsella sp. | reverse complement strand
CTTGCCACGCACGATGCCGCTGACGCTCGGGCCCTCAATATCTCGGACATCATCACGCTCTAAATACTTATTAGCAACAAAATGATCCGTTTTTTCTCCGTTCCCATGGGGTCAGGTATGGTATTCTATCTGCGGGGTAATACTTTGGAATACCAAGTAATACCAACGCCGTAGAAACAAACTCCAGATGCGGGCCAATCGGGTTGCCTTCACAGCCCGTCGCCCAGCCGCGTGGCCCGCATCTATCCGCACCACCGTCGTTTCAAAAGGGAAGCGCCATGGCAGAACACATGACCCCGGTTGTCGCGAAGGTCTTGCCCGAGGAAAAGGCGGCCTTCGCGGCGGCAACCCAGCTCGTAGGCACCACGCCGTCCAACGCTATCCGCATGTTTATCGCCGCGTTCAATCGCTGCGGCACCTTTCCGTTCGACATTTCGCCCAGCGGGGCCTTTGGCACTGCGCCCGATTCTCATCAATAAGTGATCCGTTTTCCTCCGTCCCCATGGGATCAGCTCTCTGCCGAGTTGTGGTAGAACTAGGGAACGGTTTTGAGGAGGTTGGCATGCTCAATGCGATGATTTGGGCGCTTGCCTGTTTTGGCGTTGTCGCTGCCGATATAGCCCTGAGCGTGGTTCTGTTTTCAGTTCTCGATGCCGTATCGGTGCTGACGGGCTATCCGATCGACAATCTCGATATCCAATGGTTCCAGGCTGCCGCTCAGACGGCGTCGTTTTTGATGGCGCTGCTGTGGTGGCGTTATTTGTGGCCGCGCTCGTTTATGGCGCGCTGGCAGGGCGAGCGCCCGCTTGGCGGGGGAGCGCGTGGGGCGTGGAAACGCATCGCCTGCGTTATCGTGATCGGCCTTGCCCTGCAGGTGGTCGTTGGCTACGTGACCGACGCTGTACTGTCGCTGTTGCCCGAGGCGGCGGCCGATTACAGCGAACTTGTCGAGGAGACGGGCATGGGCGACACGAGCTATCTGGCCGTCCTGACCACGGTGCTCGGCGCTCCGTTTTGCGAGGAACTGCTGGTGCGCGGCATCATCTTTGAGTTTTCGCTCCGAGCGTTTAATCCGCAGTGCCGCCCACTTTGGAAGCGCCGGCGTCGTGCGAGCGCGCAGGACGGCGCCATGGTGCCCTGGGCGGCCCCAAGCACGTGTGGTATCGCCGCGGCGATTGTGTTGCAGGCGGCGGTCTTTGGCTTTATGCATATGAACTGGGTGCAGGGCTGCTACGCCGGCGCCGCCGGTCTGGTCTTTGGCTGGGTGCTCGTGACGACCGGAAAGCTCCGCTACACGATCCTGCTGCACTTTGCCTTTAACGCCGGGTCTTACCTCATGGGCCTGCTGTGGTTTGTGAACACGCCGCTCGACGTGGCAATTACGGTCGCGATCGCCGGCGTGATCCTGGTGGAGGCAATGCGCTCGCTGCGCCAAGCGTGCCAGCAGAGCGCTGTGAGCACATCTACCGCATTCCCGCACTAATTGCGGCGTCCGCCTCCGTTGGCACCCTGACGCCCCTGAGCTGCACGGTTGCGCCCGGCAGTGTTCTGCGCGCGCGACATGCCGCTGTGCCCCTTGCTGCCCTTAGGCCCCTTGCCAGCGGCGCCACCGTGGGCCTTGCCGCCCTTCTTGGCTGCGCCATGCCCACCGCCAGCAGACGTCTCGCCCGGGCGCGGCGGCACGGGACGGATCAGGCAATGCTTGGTGTAGCCGATCAGGTCGCGACGGCCAGCCTTTTCCAGCGCCTCGCGTACCAGCTTGTAGTTCTCGGGCTTGCGATACTGGATGAGCGCGCGCTGCATGGCCTTCTCGTGCGGGTCGCGCGCCACATAGATCGGTTTCATGGTGCGCGGGTCCACGCCGGTGTAGTACATGCACGTCGACATGGTGGACGGTGTGGGGTAGAAGTCCTGCACCTGCTCGGGCATGTAACCCATGTCGCGCACGGCTTCGGCAAGGTCCACGGCTTCCTTCATCGTTGAGCCGGGGTGGCTCGAGATCAGATACGGCACCACGTACTGCTTGAGTCCGTATTCGCGATTCAAGCGTTCAAATTTACGGCAGAATGCGTCGTAGACAGCTCGGCTCGGCTTGCCCATCACGGACAGTACCGCGTCGCTCACGTGCTCGGGCGCTACGCGCAGCTGGCCCGAGACATGGTGTTCCAGCAGCTCGCGCAAAAACTCGTCCGAGGCATCGGCCATGGTGTAGTCAAAGCGGATGCCGCTGCGGAGGAAGACCTTCTTGACGCCCGGCAGCCGCCCTCACC
>UQZC01000270.1 GCA_900545505.1 uncultured Collinsella sp. | reverse complement strand
GTTTAAGATTCATGCCCGCCACACGCTGTGGGCGACGGGTGGCATCGGCGGCGTGTACGATCACTCCACCAACTATCCGCAGCTCACCGGCGACGCCTGCTACATCGCGCAGGAGCACGGCATTACGATGGAGCATCTGGACTACGTGCAGATTCACCCCACGGGATTGTTCTCGCCGCAGCCAGGCCGCACCTTCCTGATCAGCGAGAGCTGCCGCGGCGAGGGCGCGATTCTGCTCAACGCCGCTGGTGAGCGCTTTACCGACGAGCTTCAGCCGCGCGATGTGGTCGCCGCCGCTATTCGCGAGCAGATGAAGCAGGACGGTACCGAGCACGAGTGGCTGAGCTTTGCCCCCGTCGAGCGCGACGTGGTGACCGGGCACTTTGCCAACATTCGCGCGCGCTGCCTGGAGGACGGCCGCGACATCTTGGACGAGCCCATTCCCGTTACGCCGACGCAGCACTACTTTATGGGCGGCGTGTGGGTCGACAAGGACGGCCGCACCTCGATGCCCGAGCTCTACGCCGCGGGCGAGACGGCCTGCAACGGCGTTCACGGCAAGAACCGCCTTGCATCAAACAGTCTGCTCGAAGCACTGGTCTGGGGTCGTCGCGCCGCGTGGTACATGCGTACCGGCGAGTCGCTGGCCGTGGAGCAGGCGGGCGATCCCGCGCTCGATGGCCGTCATCGCGCCCTGAGCGCCGACGCCCTGGCAATCGATGATTTGGCCCGTGCCGCCGGCACGCAGGCCGTGGAGGAGTAGACCATGAATCCCATTACCATGAAGCTCGTCGTCGATGATCTGATTCTGCAGGCCCTGCGCGAGGACATCACGTTTGAGGACGTGAGCACGGCGAGCGTGTGCCCCACGGCGCGTCCCGCCACGGTGGAGCTTATCGCCAAGGCCGACGGCATTATCGCCGGCCTGGACGTATTCGCCCGCACCTTTGAGCTGCTGGATTCGCAGAGCTCGGTGCTGCTCGACGTTGCCGATGGCGACGAGGTGCACGCCGGCGACCATGTGGGTCAGGTGCGCGGCGATGCGCGCGTGCTGCTTTCGGGTGAGCGCGTGGCGCTCAACTACCTGCAGCGCATGAGCGGTATCGCTACCTACACGCACAGCATGGCCGCGGCGCTCGAGGGCACCAAGACCGTGCTCGTCGACACGCGCAAGACCACGCCGGGCATGCGCGTGTTTGAGAAGGCGGCGGTTGAAATCGGCGGCGGCAGCAACCACCGCTACAACCTGTCGACGGCCGTGCATGCGTCCAAGGACAACCACATCGACGCCGCCGGTGGCGTGGCACGCGCGATCGAGATGGCGCGCGCCCATGCGTCGTTTACCATGACGGTCGAGATTGAGTGCGAGAATCTGGACATGGTGCGCGAGGCTGTGGAGGCCGGCGCCGACATCATCATGTTCGACAACATGGCCCACGACGATATGGCTGCCGCGATTGAGCTTATCGCCGGCCGCGCCAAGACCGAGTGTTCGGGCAACGTGGACGCCAGCAATATCCGCGCGCTCGCCGACCTGGGCGTCGACTACATTAGCTCGGGGGCGCTGACTCACTCTGCGCCGATTCTCGACCTCTCGCTCAAGCACCTGCGTCTGTTGGACGGTAAATAATGGACGCCCGCGAGCGTCGCCGTGCCATCATGGCCGTGCTCGAGGGAGCCAAGGGACCCGTTTCGGGCAGCGCACTTGCCCGCGAGGTGGGTGTGAGCCGCCAGATTGTCGTGCAAGACATCGCTCTGCTGCGCGCCGACGGGCACGATATCGTGGCGACCAACCGTGGTTATGTGCTGCAGGAGGCCCCCAGCAGCTCCGCTGTGCCCACGCGCTTGGTCAAGGTTCGCCACAATGTGGAGCAGGCGGGCGATGAGCTCACGAGTATTGTCGACGCCGGCGGCTCCGTGCTCAATGTGATCGTCAATCACCGCGTATACGGTAAGATCACGGCTGATCTGGACATCCGCAATCGCCGCGATGTCGAGCGGTATCTGCGCGATATCGAGAGCGGCAAGAGCTTTCCGCTGCTAACGGTGACGAGCGGCTATCACTTCCATCGCATTGCGGCGGAGGACGAACAGACCCTCGACGAGATCGAGGCGATGCTCAAGGAAAAAGGCTACCTTGCCGATTTAATGCCCTACGAGGATGATCTCTCGTAGCCGACGCTGCATCTATAAGTTGCGGTGAAATAGTTCCTAAAAGGGGGTGCGGACGATTTCTTGGACCGCGCCTAGGCGTATCCAAGCTTCCTGCGGT
>UQZC01000269.1 GCA_900545505.1 uncultured Collinsella sp. | reverse complement strand
ACATCCGCGCCATCATGCTCGAGGTCGAGCGCCTGCACTCGCATCTGCTCAACATTGGCCTGGCGTCGCACTACACGGGCTTCGACTCCGGCTTCCAGCAGTTCTTCCGCGTCCGCGAGAAGTCCATGGACCTGGCCGAGAAGCTCTCCGGTCACCGCAAGACCTACGGCCTCAACGTGATCGGCGGCGTGCGTCGCGATATTTTGGCCGAGCAGAAGCTCTCCACGCTCACGACCATCCACCAGCTGCGCTCCGAGGTTCAGGAGCTCGTCGACGTCTTGCTCTCCACGCCCAACTTTATTGAGCGTACGAGCGGCATCGGCATCTTGGACCGCAAGATCGCACGTGACTTCTCGCCGGTCGGCCCGCTCATGCGTGGCTCGGGCTATGCCCGCGACGTGCGCTTCGACCATCCCTTCGACGGCTACGCCGATCCGGATGTTCAGAAGATGCATGCTGCCACGGCAGACACCTGCGATGCCTTCGGCCGCACCGCCGTCCGCATCCAGGAGGTCTACGATTCGATCGACATGATCGAGACCATGCTCGAGAACTGCCCGTCGGGCCCCATCCTCACCACGGATTGGGAATACACCCCGCACAAGTACGCTATCGGCGCCACCGAGGCGCCGCGCGGCGAGGACGTGCACTGGGCCATGCTCGGCAACAACCAGAAGTGCTACCGCTGGCGCGCCAAGGCCGCCACGTACAGCAACTGGCCGGTCCTGCGCTACATGTTCCGCGGCAACACCGTGGGCGACGCGGCGCTGATCGTCGGCTCGCTCGACCCGTGCTACTCCTGCACCGATCGCGTGACGGTGACCGATGTCGCCGCCAAGCGCGACCACGTGCTCGACAAGGAGCAGTTCGAGAACGTCTGGCGCGACAAGTCGCCGCTTGCGGGCGAGGGCACCATGGCCGCTCCGCTCGATGAGGAGGCGCTCTAATATGCTGAAGCTTTGGAAGGTTAACGCCAAGGCCGGCGACGCGACGGTCAAGTACCCGTTTGCGCCGTTCCCCACCAACAAGGACATGCGCGGCAAGCCCGAGCGGTGCAGGAGGCTCTGCATCGCCTGCGGTGCCTGCGGCGTGGCGTGCCCGGCCGATGCCATTCGCATGGATACCGACCTTGCGGCCGATACCATCACCTGGTCGATCGACTACGGTCGCTGCATCTTTTGCGGCCGCTGCGAGGAAGCCTGCCCCATGGAGGCCATCAAGCTCACCGAGGAGTTTGAGCTGGCCGTCATGAGCAAGGACGACCTCACCAGCAAAAGCGTCTACACGCTCGAGCATTGTTCGCGTTGCGGTAAGCCGTTTGCCCCGCACAAGGAGATCGACTACGCCAAGCGCCTGCTGCAAAAGGCCGGCGGCATGGAGGCCGAGCAGGCCGCCCGTACCGTCGGTATGTGCCAGGAGTGCAAGCGCGAGCTCGACGCCCTGCGCGCCGCATCGGCCGTAAAGACCGGCAACGCGCACGGCATGGCTGCCAACGAGACGCTTGCGTCCGGCGAGCCCCAGGGCCCCGGCATGGAGTATCTGGGCGGCCACGGCGTGAACCCGGAGTATATCGACCGCGAGCTCAACCCCGATGCGCCCGAGATTCCCGCCGGTCCGGCGCCGGTCGAGGGCATCATCATGGATTTTGATACGAAGGAGGAGTAACCATGGCCGAACCCACGCTTTTGCCCGAGCGGCTTCAGTACCGCCCGACCAAGATCGAGCTCGACGAGAGCATCGAGAAGGCCAAGGCGACCCTTCTTAAGAAGATCAAGCGCTCGGTGTACGTCTACCGTGTTGACTGCGGCGGCTGCAACGGCTGCGAGATCGAGATCTTCGGTTCCATCACGCCCGTCTTCGACGTCGAGCGCTTTGGCATCAAGGTCGTGCCCTCGCCCCGTCACGCCGATGTGCTGCTGTACACCGGTGCCGTGACGCGTGCCATGCGCATGCCGGCCCTGCGCGCCTTTGAGGCCGCACCCGATCCCAAGATCGTGGTGTCCTATGGCGCGTGCGGCTGCACCGGCGGCATCTTCTACGACAACTACTGCGTCTGGGGCGGCACGGATAAGATTCTGCCGGTCGATGTCTACATCCCCGGCTGCCCGCCCAGCCCCGCGCAGACCGTCTACGGCTTTGCCATGGCGCTCGGTCTGCTGGACCAAAAGCTCCATGCCGAGACCACGGTGGAGGCCGCCGGCGAGCAGGCCGATATCCTGCACCCCGGCGTGCCGTACAAGCTGCGCGTTGCCATCGAGCGCGAGGCTCGCGCCA
>UQZC01000268.1 GCA_900545505.1 uncultured Collinsella sp. | reverse complement strand
AGCATATGCGCGCGCCCGCCGTTCAGGAGGCTGGCGACGACAGCCTGCAGGCTTCGGTCGGTCTCGATACCCCGACTTTTGCCGACGCTCTGCCCACGGGCGATTATCTGCAGGCCTATTCCGAGGAGCAGGGCCTTGGCTTTGCCGGCCAGGCCGCGATGTATATTCTTTCGGGCGTGATTGGCGTGGCGGTGCTCACCATCGTATTCCGCCTGATTTCGCTGACGGTCAAAGAAAGCGGTGCTCATGGCAAGAGCCGAGCTGCCTAGCTGGCTTGCGGCCGAGGAGCGATACGAGCCCGCGGGGGTTCGGCATCGTGTGATGCAAAAGAATGTCCTGCACCTGGCGAGCCTGCTTGAGCGGGTTCGCCTGGGTGGAGGCGCACACGAGGGCGGGTCGATGGTCGACCGCGCCCTTTCTTGCGTTTCGGCTCCGGTGCGCCTGGTGGGGATGTTCGTTTGCGTCCTGTGCGTGTGTCTGACGCAGAGCCCGCTGTACCTCATGTTGATGGCGGCCATCGCGCTGGTGCTCGTTGCCGTGCGCCCCGTACGCGGGCTGCGGGCAACCTTTGTGCCGGCGCTTGGCGCTGCGGGGCTCGCGATGGTTCTGGCGCTGCCCGCCTTGCTGCTGGACGCTTCTGCCGCGGGCGCCATGCTCAAGATTGCGCTCAAGACCTTCATTAATGTGTCGCTGGTGCTGGGCGTTTCGTGGACCATCACGTGGAGCCGCATGTCGGCGGCGCTCAAGATGCTGCATCTACCCGACGAAGTTATCTTTACGTTTGATATGGCGCTCAAGCATATCGAGGTGCTGGGTCGCACGGCGCACAATCTGTGTGAATCGGTCATGCTGCGCAGCGTTGGCCGTGCGCCTGAGGGATTTTCGCGTACCAATTCGATCGCGGGTATCATGGGCATGACCTTTATCAAGGCGATGGAATGCAGCCGCGCGATGGACGAGGCCATGCTTTGCCGCGGCTTTGCCGGTGCGTATCCGGCGCCCGCGCACGCCGGATTTGGCTGGCGCGATGCGGTCTATGCGGCCGGTGTGGCGCTGCTGGCAGTGTTGTGCGCCGTGCTGTAGGCGCTGCTGGTTCCGGCTGGGGATGCAAATAGGGAAGGGCGACGTTTTGACGATCGATATGAATAGTGCGGCGGGCACGAACGGTGTGGGCGGCGCCGAGGGCGCGCCGCTCATCGAGCTGCGCGACGTGGTGTTCTCCTATGCGGGGCATACGGTTGTCGATGGTGTGTCGCTGCAGGTCGACCGTGGTGAACTCGTTGCCCTGCTCGGTCCCAACGGCTGCGGTAAGACGACGATTATGCGCCTTATCAACGGCCTTGAACTCGCGGACGCAGGGGCATACCTGTTTGACGGGCACATGATCGATGCGGCGTTTCTAAAGGATTCCGCGGCCGCTCAGCGTTTTCATCAGCGCGTAGGCTTTGTGTTTCAAAATGCCGATGCTCAGCTGTTCTGCGCTACGGTGGGCGAGGAAGTTGCTTTTGGTCCCGCGCAGATGGGGCTGCCGGCAGACGAGTTCGAGCGCCGCGTGCGCGATGCCATGGGGCTGTTCCAGGTTGCCGACCTTGCCGACGCCTCTCCCTATCAGCTCTCGGGCGGGCAAAAGAAGCGCGTTGCGCTGGCTGCGGTGGTGTCGATGAACCCCGATATCCTGGTCCTCGACGAGCCTACCAATGGGCTCGACGAGGATTCATGCGACATCGTGGTCAACTTCTTGCTGGCCTACGTCGCGGCGGGTAAGACGGTCTTGATGAGCACACATCACCAGGATTTGGTGCGACGCCTGGGGGCCCGTGCAATCTATATCGATCGATATCACCATGTGGTCGAGGCGCCTTCGCCGTCGTATGGAACCGAAAGCGGTACTACGGACTAGTTGCTGCGTAGAGCGTGCGTAGCCGCCCGCGCGGCTTTGCCGTGATGGTATAGTTATCCAGGTTTTTTATGGGGGTGGCTATGCCAAGCTGGAACATTCATATCGCTCAGACGGAGCGTTTGCTGGAGCGCACCGGTGCGCTTGCCAATAGCGTGCGCGACCGCAATGCCTTTTTGTTTGGCTGCGTGGTTCCGGATATTTTCGTGGGCTATATGGTTCCCGGTATCGCCGATCCCATCCCGTACCGCATTACGCACTTTGCCAAGCCCGAGCCTATCCCTAAGCCGCGTGAGCACGAGTTCTGGGATACCTATGTGGCGCCGCTGCTTAACGGCGCACCCGCGGGCGAACCCGCCGAGGCTACCTCGATTGTCG
>UQZC01000267.1 GCA_900545505.1 uncultured Collinsella sp. | reverse complement strand
GGGTGCCGCTGCGCGCGACTCTATCTGGCACGCGGGTCTGCCGCTGGAGCTTGGCCTTGCCGAGGCCCAGCAGACGCTGCTGCAAAACGGTTTGCGCTCACGCGTGGTGCTCGAGGCCGACGGCAAGCTCATGGACGGTACCGATGTCGCCGTCGCCTGCCTGCTGGGTGCCGAGGAGTTTGGCTTTGCGACCATGCCGCTCATCTCCATGGGCTGCCTCATGCAGCGCGACTGCCAGCAGGATACCTGCCCGGCCGGCATCGCTACGCAAAACTGCCGCCTGCGTCGCGGCTTCCGCGGCAAGCCAGAGCACGTCGAGCACTTTATGCTCTTTGTTGCCGAGCAGCTGCGCGAGGTCATGGCGAGCCTGGGCTTCCGCACCGTCGACGAGATGGTCGGCCATCCCGAGTGCCTGCGCCAGATCGAGGTCCCGGGCAACCGCAAGGCCAACCTGCTCGATCTGTCGCCCGTGCTGGCAAGCGCGACCTGTGAGTTTGGTGCCCACATCCCGGGCGCCGACGGCCGTCACTTCCTGCCCCAGATGGCTGCGGACAGCGAGCTCGATAAGACGCTCGACTCCACGTTGTTTGTGCCCTATACGGCCGATGCCCGTGCGCACCTGCGTCCGATTCGCTTTCGCGCCGATATCGCCAACGTCAACCGCTGCGTGGGCACCATCTTGGGCAACACGGTGACCAAGGCGCATCCCGAGGGCCTGCCCGCCGGCTCCATCACCATCGATTGCGATGGTTCGGCCGGTCAGAGCTTTGGCGCCTTCCTGCCGCGCGGCATTACGCTCAACGTGTGCGGCGACGCCAACGACTACTTTGGCAAGGGCCTTTCGGGCGGCGAGGTGTCGGTGCGCCCCAACCCGCATGCGACCTACAAGTTCGACGAGAACATCATCGTGGGCAACGTTGCGTTCTTTGGCGCTACGAGCGGTCGCGGCTTCATTAACGGCCTGGCCGGCCAGCGCTTTGGCGTGCGCAACTCCGGTGCCACCGTGGTGGTCGAGGGCTGCGGCAACCATGGCTGCGAGTACATGACGGGAGGTCTGGCGCTCATCCTGGGCGAGGCCTACTCCTGCGGCACGGCCGGCATGGCCACCGTGGCGGCCGGGTCTTCGCCGCCGGCATGACGGGCGGCGTGGCTTATGTCTTTGACCAGTACGGCACGCTCGATGCCCGTGTGAACCACGAGAGCGTTGAGCTCAAGGCCCCGACGGCCGGCGAGCTGGCGCAGATTCGTGCGCTCATCCAGGAGCACGTGGACGCGACGCAGAGCCCGCGCGGCATTAAGCTGCTCTACAGCTTTGAGACGATGAGCAAGCACTTTGTGAAGGTCATTCCGACCGAGTACGAGCGCGTGCTGGCGATTGTCGCCGCCGCCGAGGCCGTCGGCAAGACGCATACGCAGGCCGAGGAGCTGGCGTTTGACATTGTGACCGGTCGCGCGAGTGTCGCGGATGTCGCTCGCTTCGATGCCGTGGGCGGTGCTGCGGGCACTGCACCCGTTGCTGCCAGCTCTGTTGCTTCGACCAAGAAGGAGGCGTAAGTGCCATGGGTAAGCCCGGTGCTTTTCTTGATATCGATCGCGTGACCCACGAGCTGCGCCCCGTGGAGGAGCGCAGCCGCGATTTCGATCCGCTGTACGTGGAGCTCGATGACGACGCGCGCCGTGCCCAGGCGAGCCGCTGCATGATGTGCGGTGTGGCGTTTTGTCAGATGGGTGCGAGCTTTGGCAAGGCGCGTCCGAGTGGCTGCCCACTGCACAATCTGATTCCCGAGTGGAACGAGCTAGTGTATCGCGGCCGCTGGGACGAGGCTGCCGAGCGTCTGTCACTCACCTCGCCTATGCCCGAGTTCACGAGCCGCGTGTGCCCGGCGCTGTGCGAGGCCGCGTGCAACCTGGGCTCGGTCGACGGCCAGCCCACGACGATTCACGACAACGAGCGCGCGATCAGCGACCATGAGTGGGCAAATGGCGGTCCGCGCCGCTTTGAGCCGGCGGGGGAGGGCGCGCCCACGGTTGCCGTGGTGGGCTCCGGTCCTGCTGGTCTGGTGGCAGCATGGGAGCTTGCGCGTCGCGGTGCCCGCGTGACGGTGTTTGAGCGTGACGACCGCCCGGGCGGCCTGCTCATGTACGGCATTCCCAACATGAAGCTCGAGAAGTCCGTGGTCGAGCGTCGCGTGACACTTATGCGCGAGCTGGGCATTGTGTTCGAGCTGGGTGCTGACGTTACGAACCCTGCGGTGGCGGCCAAGCTCAATGGCTTTGACGCCGTCGTGGTGGCTGCCGGTGCTCGCG
>UQZC01000266.1 GCA_900545505.1 uncultured Collinsella sp. | reverse complement strand
TATCGGGTACCCTGCCGTTGGGCAATAAAATTGCACCATTCGAGCAATAATTTGCGTTGACCTGCTGAAGAATTGTCTCTGCCTTGTAGCGACATATAGTTCCAGCGGTAAGATGCTAGGGTATCGCAATTTGGTCTGCGGCTGTGTGCCGCACGCATGGGGCGCTTTTGCGCCTGCGAAAGGATCCTTGAATAACATGAAGGCAATCATCCCCGCCGCCGGTCTTGGCACGCGTTTTCTGCCTGGCACCAAGTGCACGCCCAAAGAGATGCTGCCGGTTCTCGACAAGCCGGTCATCCAGTATGTCGTCGAGGAGGCGCTCGACCCCGAGGAGGTCGACGACGCTATCATCGTTACCTCGCCCGGCAAGCCCGAGCTGCTGAACTACTTCCAGCCCGACCGTTCGCTCGAGAACCTGCTACGCGAGCGCGGTAAGGACGCCTACGCCGACGCTGTCGCCCATGCGGGCGGTATGCCGGTTGACTTCCGTTATCAGTACGAGCCCAAGGGCCTCGGTCACGCCATTCGCTCTGCTGCCGACGCTGTGGCAGGGGAGAACTTCCTGGTTCTTCTGGGCGACTATGTTGTGCCCAACCGCGACATCTGTGACAAGATGCTCGCTGTCTCCAAGGAGCACGGTGGCGCTTCGGTTATCGCCGTTGCCGCGTGCGCTCCCGAGGAAGTCAGCCGCTATGGCGTCATCGCCGGCGATCGCGTGGGCTCTCTCGAGGGCTTCGAGAATGCCGCCGATGACGAGCCCGGTGCCGTTTGGCGCATCGGTGGTCTGGTCGAGAAACCCGCTCCCGAGGCGGCTCCGTCCAACCTGTACATCGTTGGTCGCTACCTGCTGAGCCCGTTGGTCATGGACCTGCTGGCCGATCAGCAGGCCGGTAAGGGCGGCGAGATCCAGCTGACCGACGCCATGGCCCGCTCGCTCGACCGCGAGGCCATGTACGCTGTCGTTATCGACCCGCTGTCGGGCTACGATACCGGTACCCCGTCTGGTTGGATGGCCACCAACGCCCTCATGGCTGCAAACGATCCTCGCTTTGCCGGCGCCTTCTGGGACGCCATCGACGAGCGCGGCGGTTTGATGCGCAAATAAGCCTTCGGGCATCGACATTTACGGGCGCGGACTTCGGTCTGCGCCCGTTTTTTATGCGAGCTACAGTTCGGCTCCGGAAAGTGCGACCCACAATTCGGTCGAATTCTGGGATGCGCTTTCCGGTTGGGGCCTCTAGCGGAAACTGCGACCCGGAATATCGGTTCAGAACGGGACACGCTTTCCCGAACAGGGCTCAACCGGAAACTGCGTCCCAGTTTGAGGCCTCAAAACGGGACGCAGTTTCCGCCCGGCCAACCCTCGCCGCCATTCCGTCATTCAGCGGTCAGCACCAGCAGTCTCGTTCACAGAAAATATATGAACAGATGTTCGATACACACCCGTCTACCTGCGCATTTTCTGTCGAAAAACTTTGCTACTCCAAAAACTCAATCGCGTCAAGGCTTTTCTTGCTCAACGGTCGCTACCTGATAAACTATTAGGTTGCGATAACTGGCGAAGCTATGCCTCGCCAACCCACCGAGCATTTCCGTGAAGGAGGAAAAACCTGGTGACCTACGCATACACTGCCACTGAGCGCAAGCGCGTCAGCTTCGGGAAAATCCCGGAGGCCATGGAGCTCCCCAACCTCATCTCTGTTCAAAGGGAATCCTTTGAGCGTTTTAAGGACGAGGGCCTTCGTGAGGCGTTCAAGGAATCCAGCCCCATCCAGAGCCAGAACCATGTTCTCGAGGTTACCTTCGGCGAGCATCAGTTCGGCGACCCCGCGCACACCGTCGAGGAGTGCCGCGAGAAGGACATGACCTATCAGGCCCCGCTTCTGACCGACGTCCGTCTCACCAACAAGGAGACCGGCGAGATCAAGGAGCAGCTCGTCTTCATGGGCGACTTCCCCATGATGACCGATCAGGGCACCTTCATCATCAACGGTACCGAGCGTATCGTCGTCTCGCAGCTCGTCCGCTCCCCGGGCGTGTACTACAGCTCCGAGATGGATTCGGGCAAGCAGATCTACAAGGCCCAGATCATCCCGTCCCGCGGTGCCTGGCTTGAGTTTGAGGTCGACAAGCGCGACCAGCTCATGGTCTCCATCGACCGTAAGCGCAAGCAGAGCGCCACGATGTTCCTGCGCGCCCTTGGCATTGCCGTCACCAACGACGACATCATCGAGCTGCTCGGCAACTCCGATGTGATCAAGCGCACCCTGGAGCGCGACACCGCCCTCACCCGCGAGGATGCCCTTATCGA
>UQZC01000265.1 GCA_900545505.1 uncultured Collinsella sp. | reverse complement strand
TTGGCGGCCGAAGGAAAGGGCGGTGTCGCCGAATTTGTCTCGGACGGCGTCGATGGCGACCGAGAGGTCGCGACGGTCGCTGGATTGGGCTCCGCGGTCGTCGACTTCGCAGAACAGGTCGGTCTGGATGCCGCCTTGGTGGTCGAAGTCGCTCATGCCGATGCCTGCCAGGCGCACATGCATGCCTTCCTGCCAGATGTTGTCGAGCAGCTCGAGCGCCACCGCTACAAAGATGTTCTCATCGTCGGTCGGATGCGTCAGCCGGCGCTGTGCCGTACGCCCGCTGCCATACGAATACTTAAGCTTGAGCGTTACCGTGGCACCCGTCAGCCCCTGACGGCGCAGACGGCGTCCCACTGACTCTCCCAACAGCGCAATCGCCGCTTCGATGTCCCCGCGCTCAGTCAAATCTTTCGCAAAGGTGCGTTCATTGCTGACCGACTTGACCTCGCGCTCTTCATCGAGACTTGTGACTTCGGAGATTTCGAGCCCCAGCGCACGTTGGCGCATGCGTTCGCCGTTGACGCCAAAAATAGAGGCCAAGGTGGATTCCGGTGCGCGTGACAGCTCGCCGAGCGTGTAGATGCGCATGCGGCGCAGTCGCTCCTCGGCCGAGCGTCCGATGCCGCTCATGGCAGATACCGGCAGCGCGGCCAAAAAGCGCTGCTCGGTTCCGGGGCGCACGATGGTCAGCCCAAACGGCTTATCCCGCTCGCTTGCGATCTTTGCGACCGTCTTGTTGCAGCCCACGCCAATGGAGCAGGTCACTCCCAGCCCTGCCACGCGGTCGCTTATACGCCGCGCAACCAGCAGCGGGTCTTCGGGCGCAAAGCGACCCGGTGTGATATCGATAAAGGCTTCGTCGATGGATACGCGTTCAACGCGCGGGGTCTCGTCAGCGAGAATTGCCATGACCTGCGCGCTGACCTCACGATAGCGATCAAAATGCCCGTGCGTCCAAATGGCTTGCGGGCACAAGCGCCGCGCCTCGGCCGAGGCCATGGCAGAGTGCACGCCAAAGCGACGCGCCTCATACGAACACGTGGACACGACGCCACGCGAATCGGCATCGCCACCCACGATGAGCGGCTTTCCGCGCCACTCGGGATGATCGAGCATCTCCACGCTCGCAAAAAACGCATCAAGGTCCATGAGGCCCACCGCCGGACCCGTCCAGGGAGGCGGCGTGACGCCCATGGCATCCTCATAACCGTATGTATGTTCGCGTCTTTCCATGTCATGAGTATACCGCGCAGCTCATGTGGGGTGCGTGTATGTGCTTGCAAATCCCGAATTCTTGTCTAAGATATGGATTTGCCCTCGACTACACCGAAGAAGTTGGTCTCACGGACTTCACCTGCCCGCGTCGATGGCGTATTATGTTCAACTGTTTGTTTGTAGTTGCAGCCTAAAGCTGCTTGGTTGGAGGAGTTTCCTTTGGCAGTCAAGATTCGCCTGGCTCGTCGCGGCGCTAGGAAGCGTCCGTACTACCGTGTCGTCGTCGCCGATTCCCGCGCCCCGCGTGACGGTCGTATCATCGAGGAGGTTGGCCGCTACAACCCGATGACCGCCCCCAAGACCATCAACCTCGACCTCGAGAAGATCGCCGACTGGCAGTCCAAGGGCGCTCAGCTCACCGACGCCGTCGCCGCTCTGGTCAAGGCCGCCAACGAGGGCGAGAAGACCGAGACCGTCGTCAAGAAGTCCAAGAAGCAGCTCGCCAAAGAGGCCGAGGCCGCTAAGGCTGCCGCTGAGGCCGCTGAGGGCGCCGAGGAGTAAATCGTGCCTGAGGTTGACGCTGCACAGCTCGAGGGTGAGGCAATGCTCTCAGATCGCATCGCCGATCTCGTCGAATATCTCGTTGTTCAGATCGTCGACGACCCGGATTCCGTGAGCCTTGAGGTCATCGATGGTGACGACGCCTCTACGATTGAGGTTTCGGTCGCCGAGGATGACGTCGCTAAGGTCATCGGCCGTCGTGGCCGTACCATCAAGGCCATTCGCACGCTCGCCCGTGCACTGGCCGCTCGCCTCGACACTGCTGTCGAGGTAGAGGTTCTGGGCTAGGACCTTGAGGTCCCAGTACAAAAACATCGCCCGTGTGGTCAAGCCGCACGGAAGGAAGGGGGAGGTCCTCGCGCAGCCGCTGCGGGGGCTTCCTTCTGTATTAGAGCCGGGTATGCGCGTCGCCCTGACGCCGCCGGCGCTCAAGCGCGACCGCTTTTGCACGGTCGTGTCCGTCACCGATACGGGCGATGGCGATCTGGTCTCGTTTGAGGGCATTGACGACTTGACGGCCGCCGAGGGCATCACGGGATGCTACGTGCTG
>UQZC01000264.1 GCA_900545505.1 uncultured Collinsella sp. | reverse complement strand
CGCTTAAGCAGCAGGGTCTCGACCACGCCGCCCGATCCCGTTTTACGACCGATCAGACGGGCCGGCATCACGCGCGTCTGATTGATGACGAGCACGTCGCCCGGCTCGATATAGTCGATGATGTCGCGGAAGATGCGGTGCTCAACGGTACCGCCGTGCTCCAGCGGCGTTCCCGCCTGGGAGCCCTTGCGATCCACCACCAGCAGGCGGCAGGAGTCGCGCGGCTCGGCTGGAGCCTGGGCGATCAGTTCCTCAGGAAGGTTGTAGTCAAAATCATCGGTACGCATAGACACGTCGGATACTCCTTATATAGCTAAAGTCCGCTCTACATCCTAGCAGGCTGACGTCCCAAATGAACTACTTTTTGGACGCTTTGCGCTCGTCGCGGATGCGGGCGCGGTCCATGGCCGCCTCGACAGCCGAGAAGCGGCAACCACAGTAGTTCTGCCGATACATGCCCAGCTCGCGCGAACGGCGTGTCGCCTCGGGGTAATACGGACGAAAATCGCGAATCACCGGAGTGAGACCGCGGGCGGCAGCCAGACGCTCCAACACATCATTGCAGGTTTCGAACAACTGATACGGCGAGACGGCGAGCGTCGTACCCACAAACTCAAACCCACGCTCCTGGGCCACGCGGCACGCCTCGGCCAAGCGCAGGGCATAGCACGCACGACAGCGACGGGGCCGATCGGCACCCAGCGGTGCCACGCCGGCCTCCCAGCGCTCACGGTCCTCCCCCGCCTCGATAAGCTCGATGTCGCCATCGGCACACCACCGGCGCAGCTCGTCCAAACGCCGCTGCCATTCATCGTGCGGCTGAATATTGGGGTTGGTCCAGCAGATTGTGGGCTCAAACCCTTCCTCGCGCAGCAGGCGGACCGGCTCAAGAGAGCACGGCGCACAGCAGGCGTGCAACAACAACGGCTTCATCGACATCTCCTCACCCGAAAAAGCGCACGCCGAAGGACGTGTCCTCGCAGGCGACAATGCGGCGGTCACGCAAAATGGTCCGCACGTAATACCAGTCGCCCACACAGCCTGACAAATGCAAGCCGGCCGCCAGATAGCACAGCAGCGGATAGCCCGAAAACGCAAACCCCAGGGCAAGCGTTGTCGTCACAACAGCCGTCGGTGCCAGGCAAACCGCCATGTACCGCCGGCGCGAATACACAACGCCCTCGGCGCAGGCATAGATCATCGCCGTCTCGCGATTCGCCCCAAAGGTCACCTGCGCGCCCGCAGGCGCCAGCAGCTTAAAAAACACACCGTGCACCAGCTCGTGCACGGCAAATGACGCCGCAGAAACCGCAGCCAAGCCGACTATCCAGCCCACGACAGCCATCCAGCCGCCCGCGTCAGCCGCATCCAAGTCTGCAGGCCCGCCCAGCAGCATAAACACCGGCACCAGGCACACGGCAAACACGCCGACTACGACCATCCCCCACACGAAGCAAGCGTGCAGAAATTCCTCGTCTTCAAACGCATGTATGTTGGAAATCTCATTCATAGCATCTTAGGATAGCGCCCCTGCCACGTACCCGTCCGCATGTGCGATAATGTCGAACGATATGCACGAATTGACCACCGCGTCGCCAGGCCTTGCGCCCGGCCGCGCTCTCACCATATGCGAAGGAGTCCCATGGCATCCAAATACTCCATGAACGACCGTCCCAGCTGGCCTCGCCGCGCCATCGTTACCGCCGGCGAGCCCTACGGCAACAAGGGCCTTCACTTTGGCCACGTCGGTGGCGTCTTTGTCCCGGCCGACTTCTTCGCCCGCTTCCTGCGCGACCGTCTGGGCCGCGAGAACGTCATCTTCACCTCGGGCACCGACTGCTATGGCTCGCCCATCATGGAGAGCTACCGCAAGCTCAAGGAGAACGAGGGCTACGACAAGTCCATCGCCGAGTATGTCGAGTCCAATCACTCCCGCCAGGCCGCGACCCTCAACAACTACAACATCAGCTGCGATATCTACGGCGGCTCGGGCCTTGAGCCGGCTGCGCAGATTCACAACGAGGTGACCGCCGAGATTATCGAGCGTCTGCACGAACAGGGCACCATCTCCAAGCGCTCCACGCTGCAGTTCTACGACGCCAAGGCCGGCACGTTCCTCAACGGCCGCCAGGTGATCGGCCGCTGCCCCATCCAGGGCTGCAAGTCCGAGAAGGCTTATGCCGACGAGTGCGACCTGGGTCACCAGTTTGAGCCCGAGGAGCTCATCGCGCCCAAAAGCCAGCTCACCGGCGAGGTGCCCGAGCTGCGCCCGGTCGACAACCTCTACTTCGACCTGCCGGCCTACCTCGACTTTATGAAAACCTATACCGCCAAGCTCGCCCAGAA
>UQZC01000263.1 GCA_900545505.1 uncultured Collinsella sp. | reverse complement strand
TCGGCCGCCAAAAGATCGTGGGCTCGCGCTGCGTCCCAACTGCCGATCCTCTAAGTTGCGGTGAAATAGGGACTAGATACGCCTTCTAACAGCAAATACAATCCCTATTTCACCGCAAGTTAGGAGTGGGCGCGGGCGTTGATGGCGAAGGAAATGTCGCGCTCGAGGGCTAGGGCCTGTTCGCGTTCGAGGTCCTGAGTGAGGATTGCCAGCACGTAAGGGCGCTCGGCGTAGACGATTGCGGCATCGTGCTGAGCATTCGCCAGACTGCCCGTTTTGTGCGCGACCAAAACGCCGCCGGGAACGCCCTCGACAATACCGCGCGCGTCTTCCTGCGCCAGCAGATATCCGCGCGCTCGCTCGCACAACTCGGGCGTCGCGATTGTCCCCGCCGCCAGCCGCTGCAACACGGCCGCAGCATCACGGGCGCTCGTATAGTTCTCGCGACCTTGTACCTGGGCCTCGGCATCCATCATCAAACGAGCGAGCACGGTCTGGGTCAGCCCCAATGCGGCACACGTTTCGTTGACCGTATCCATGCCAAGTCTGCCAATAACAAGGTTCGCTGCCACGTTATCGCTCTGGGCGATTATAGCGTGCAGCAGCTCGTCAATACCGTACGACACACCCGCGCCGCGCGACTGAATGTTGCCGCTGCCACCCACGATATCCTGTTGCGTTACCGTTATCTGCTCGTCGAGGGACAGCTCGCCCGCCGTCACGGTCTCGAGCGCACAAGCGAGAATGGGAAGCTTGATGATGCTTGCCGCCACACGTCGCGCGTCCGGCGCCACAGCGACTTCACCATCGAGCGACGCGAACGTTTGTGGATCAAGCGCCACAGCATAGACCGAGGTAGACCCACCATACGGCTCGACAAGGGCTTCGATATCTTGCTGGAGGCCGGCAATCCAAGAAGCCTGGGAGACAGCTTCCGCCTTTTGAGCGGACGGATGATTCGCTTTTTGTTTGACAGGGACAGCGGAGCCCTCAGCCTCGTTGCGGCGCGCGGCACAACCGCCGAGACTCATCACCGAGGCAAGCGCTCCGGTCAACATTCCGGCACAAAACACTCGACGCGAGCAATCGCGCGCAGTGAGGGGTGCATCCCCCGGCGGGAACCGGAACGCCTCTACGCTGTCGCCGCCACCCCGACCTTGCTCGCCGCAGTACACAGACTCACTCCCCACCATCGCATTCTACCGAGCCGTCGATAAACGGCCGCGCCGGACACCCAGCACGCCGCACTCATTGTGACGCATGCGACAGGGCTTGCGCGACATGATCATCCTCACATAACCAGTTGGGTCGGCGCGGCCCAACCGCACCTGAACCACCTTATAATCTAGCCAACACATCGAATGGAAGGAACCATCATGCCCCGGTTTTGCACCCATTGCGGCAAGCTTCTGAAAGACGACGAGCGCTTCTGCACCAGCTGCGGAACGCCGGTAACCGATGATGGCCAGGCCTCTCAGTCGCAAGAGGATGCGCGGGCGGACGTGACCGTGCAGTCCGCCCATCAGCCCGCACCCGCTTCCCAGCCCGAAGTCGGCACGACGCAGCAATGGGCTGCGGCCAACGCCGCGGCTCAGCAACCCATTCCGACCGCTGCTCCGCAGGCCGGTGCTCCCGCCGCGCCCAAAAACAACAACGCTCTGTTTATCGGCATCATCGCCGTGTTGGTCGTCGTGATTATCGCGCTGGTCGCATTCTTCATGATCGGACCGTTCAACAAGAACGCCGACGATTCCAAGGGCACAACCATCGAGAAGGTCAAGATCGACCACGATGACGACGATGTGTCCGTCAAGGGCGACCCCAACAAGCTTGACGATGATGATGACGATGACGTCCACGATGCCGCCACCATCAGCGAGCAGAACGTCTACGACCAGCTGAGCTCCTACTACAGCAGGCTCTCCGATCTTGATCAGCAGGTTCGCGACTGCGCCACCACGTTTAACACGTACTATCTCAAGGATGACCGCAGCTCGCGCCAATCTGCCAGCGATGCCGCCGAGTCGCTCGAGGATCAGATCGACGACCTGAAGGACGAGGTCGAGGACCTGGACGTTCCCATCGACTCGCAGAATTACGGCTCGTGGAAAGATATCATCACGCTCTATGACGACCTGGAGAATCGCATCGACGTCATTTGCGACGCTTGGGAGATCAGCCTTGAGTACTCCAGCCCCGCCAACCACAAGGACGAGATCGTGGCGCCGCTGGCGCGCGACAACGTAGCAGGCACCAACGACAACAAATACCGTCTGGACTTTGAGGACCGCTACCCCGGCGCCGCACCCGTCGAGGTGAAGTAATCCCAACAACTGATCAAAACTTGCGGTGAAATAGGGATTAATTAG
>UQZC01000262.1 GCA_900545505.1 uncultured Collinsella sp. | reverse complement strand
AGAGTCATGAATGTTGCGCTGATTGGCTCCGGCTCGTGGGGAACCGCCGTCGCCGGCCTTGCCGCCGCGCGAGCCGTGCGCGTAACCATGTGGGCCCATAGCGAGCAGACGGCCGCCGGCATTAACGGTGAGCACCGCAACCCCCGCTACCTTGTGGGCTACGAGCTGCCCGGCAACGTCGTCGCCACGACCGAGCTCGTGCAGGCGCTCGACGGCGCCGAGGCCATCATCTTTGCCGTTCCTTCGACGCACCTTCGCAGCGTGTGCCACCAGGCCGCGCCCTTTATCGCCGCCGATACCCCGGTGCTTTGCCTCACCAAGGGCATTGAGCCCGAGTCCGGCCTGCTCATGAGCGAAGTCATCGCCAGCGAGATCGGCAACGAGGTGCGCGTGGCGGCCCTCTCGGGCCCCAACCATGCCGAGGAGATTTGCCGCGGCGGACTTTCTGCCGCCGTCATCGCCAGCGAAGATCCGCAGATAGGGGAGGCCTTTAAGGACCTGCTCCTGTCCACGGCCTTCCGCATCTACCTGTCGCAGGACATGACCGGTGTCGAGGTCTGCGGCGCCATGAAAAATGTCATCGCCATCGTGTGCGGCATCTCCGCCGGCACCGGCGCGGGCGACAACACGCTCGCCCTCATCATGACGCGCGGCCTAGCCGAGATCAGCCGTCTGGTGTACGCCCGCGGCGGTCAAGCTATGACCTGCATGGGACTTGCCGGCATGGGAGACCTCATTGCCACCTGTACCTCGGAGCATTCGCGCAACCGCACCTTTGGCTACGAGTTTGCCCACGGCGTTTCGCTCGACGAGTACCAGACGCGCACGCATATGGTTGTCGAGGGCGCCGTTGCGGCCCGCAGCGTCAGCGAACTTGCCCGTTCACTGGGCGTAGACATTCCGCTCACCTTTGCCGTGGAGCAAACGCTCTACAACGGTGTTACTTTGGATAGGGCACTCGAGATTCTTACCGACCGCGTCCCCTCTCAAGAGTTCTACGGACTCACCGACTAGCGCAGAAAGGCTACTACCATGGGTTCCATCAAAATCGCTCCGTCCGTCCTTTCGGCCGACATGGCCAACCTCAAGGGCGAACTCGACAAGATCGCCGCTGCCGACTACGTGCACTTCGACGTTATGGACGGTCACTTTACCGGCAACCTCACCTTTGGCGTCGACATCCTTAAGGCCGTCAAGCGCTCCACCGATGTACCGGTCGACGCGCACCTGATGGTGTCGAACCCCGACGAGACAGTCGATTGGTATGCCGACGCCGGTGCCGACATGATCACCGTGCACTACGAAGCTTCCACGCACCTGCACCGCACGCTCACCCATCTGCAGCAGCGCGGCGTCAAGGCTGGCGTGGTGCTCAACCCCGCCACCCCCGTGTGCGTACTCGAGAGCATCATCGACATCGTCGATATGGTGCTGCTCATGAGCGTGAACCCGGGCTTTGGCGGCCAGAGCTTTATCCCGGGCACTCTGCATAAGCTCCACGAGCTCAAAGCCATGTGTGAGCGCCACGGCGTGTCGCCCATGATCGAGGTCGACGGCGGCATCTCTTCCAAAAACATCGCCGAGGTCGTCAAGGCCGGCGCAAATGTCCTGGTGGCCGGTTCCGCCGTATTTAAGTCCGAAGATCCCGCCGCCGAGGTTGCGCTGCTGCAGAAGCTGGGCAACGAGGCTGCACAGGAGGCATAAACCCTTATGACCGCAGGTCAAAACCGCATACCCGTGAATCTTGACTATGCCGCCTCGACGCCCATGCGCGCCGAGGCGCTCCTTGCGCAGCGTGAGTACGACGACAGCGAGCTTGCCGGCGTCAACCCCAACTCGCTGCACTCGCTTGGCCGCAAGGCCGCCGCACGCCTGGAAGTCGCCCGTCGCGAGATCGCCCGCAGCTTTGGCGCGCGCGTTCGCCCGTCTGAGATTGTTCTGACCAACGGCGGCACCGAAGCCAACCAGCTGGCGCTACTCGGTCTTGCCGAGGGTGCACGTCAGCGCGACCGCAAGCGTAACCGCGTGATCGTATCTGCCATCGAGCACGATTCGATTCTGGACAACCTGCCGCTGCTGCGTGCCGCAGGCTTTAGCGTCGACCTGGTGCAGCCCTGCCGTGCAGGTTATATTGAGCCTGCCGCGCTGAGCGACTTGCTCGGCGACGACGTGGCGCTCGTGAGCATCATGGTTGCCAACAACGAGACCGGCGTGGTGCAGCCCATCCGCGAGCTGACCGCGGCCGCGCATACCGTGGGCGCTCTGTTCCACACCGATGCCATCCAGGGCTATCTGCACATTCCGCTCGATGCCGCCGAGCTGGGCGTCGATGCTATGACCGTTGCCGCGCACAAGATCGGCGGCCCCCTG
>UQZC01000261.1 GCA_900545505.1 uncultured Collinsella sp. | reverse complement strand
CCCTTGCCCTTGTAAGGCTCGGGAGGACGATGGCCGCGGATCTCAGCGGCGATCTGACCGACCTGCTGCTTGTTGATACCCTTGACGTTCACGTGGGTGTTGTCGGGAACCTCGAAGGTGATGCCCTCGGGAGCCTCGACGATCACGGGGTGCGAGAAGCCCAGGGAGAACTCGAGGTTCTTGCCCTTCTGCTGCACGCGGTAACCGACGCCGGCGAGCTCGAGCTTCTTCTCGAAGCCCTCGGAAACGCCAACAACCATGTTGTGGATGAGGGCGCGGGTGAGGCCGTGGCGGGCACGGGTCTCACGCTCGTCGTCGGGACGGGAAACGGTGAGGACGTTGTCCTCGACGTTGATAGCGAGCTTCTCAAAGACATCGAGCTCGAGCTGGCCCTTGGGGCCCTTGACGACAACGTTGTTGCCGTTGACTGCCACTTCGACTCCGGCGGGAATCTGGACAGGCTTATTACCGATACGAGACACGGTGATCTCCTTTCCTTCTACCTACCGAGCGAATTACCAGACGTAAGCGATGATCTCGCCGCCGACGTTGTGCTTGCGAGCATCGCGGTCGGTCATGACGCCATGGCTGGTGGAAATAATGGCGGTACCAAGGCCACCGCGGACGCGGGGCATGTCGGCAACGCCGGTGTACTTACGCAGGCCCGGCTTGGAAATGCGGCGGATGCCGTTGATGACCTTAGCCTTCTTGGGACCATACTTAAGCGTGATGTGCAGAGTCTTCTGGGGAACGGTGTCCTCGACATCGTAGCCCTCGATGTAGCCCTCCTCGTGCAGAACACGAGCGATCTCGACGAGCTTCTTGCTGCTCGGCATGGAGACCGTGGCCTTGTTCACAGAGTTAGCGTTACGGATGCGCGTAAGCATATCTGCGATCGGGTCTGTAAGGTTCATACAGATTCTCCTTCGTTCTTGATGAACACGTGCTCTTGGTTCTTCGCCGCCCTTAACGGCAAAGCCTTTTTAGCGCGTTTTCCCTGTTCCAAACTGATGCTTGAAACGCTGGTAGTGACTTACCAGCTGGCCTTCTTAACGCCGGGAAGCTCGCCCTTGAGTGCAAGCTCGCGGAAGCAGACACGGCACAGGCCGAATTTGCGGTACACAGAGTGCGGACGGCCGCAGCGCTGGCAGCGCGTGTACTCACGAGTAGAGAACTTCTGCTTGCGATTGCACTTGACGATCATCGATGTCTTAGCCACTTATATCCTCCTCACATAGAGTATTGTTCGCCCCAAGCGCCGCCCCCTTGTGGGAACGGCGCTTATAGGGCAGGTGAACCTATTTCTTGAACGGGAAACCGAAGGCGTCCAGAAGGGCCTTGGCCTCCTCATCGGTGTTGGCGGTGGTCACGAAAGTGATGTCCATACCACGCTGGTGATCGACGGAGTCGAAGTCGATCTCGGGGAAGATGAGCTGCTCGGTGACGCCCATGGAGAAGTTACCACGGCCGTCGAAGCTCTTGGCGGAGATGCCGCGGAAGTCGCGGATACGGGGGATCGCGACGGAGGTCAGACGATCGAAGAACTCCCACATACGGTCGCCACGCAGGGTAACCTTGCAGCCGATCGGCATACCAGCGCGCAGGCGGAAGGTAGCGATGGACTTGCGGGCACGGGTGATCATCGGCTGCTGGCCGGTGATGGCGCGCAGGTCGCGCACGGCACCGTCGATGGCCTTGGAATCGGTAGCGGCCTCGCCGACACCCATGTTCACGACGATCTTCTCAAACTTGGGGATCATCATGACGTTCTCGTACTGGAACTTGTCCTGAAGCTGCTGCTTGACCTCGTTGTTGTACTTGGTCTTCAGACGCGGCACATACTTCTCTTCTGCCATTGTTCACTCCTTCTTGGGGTTTTAAGCACGGGGCGTGGCCACGATGGGTTGTCCTCGTGCCTCCTGGCTGCATCCGCGCCGCTCATGGCATTTTGCGGTTTGGACTCGACGCAGCAGGAGCCGACAAAACAATCGGTACTATACGCGCATCGGGAGCGTATTTCCAGAAAAACCTCGTCTGCCTGCACAACTCCACAACTCCCCCGCACAAATGGATCCCAAAAAGCAGTTGCGGTGAAATAGGGACTGTTTGGCGGCCTAACAGGCTTAAACAGTCCGTATTTCACCGCAACTTATTGGTGGGGATGCGATTAGCGCTTGCGGGGGACGAGTTTGGTGCGGCGCAGGTGGATCATCTCGGCGGCGATGGAGATGGCGATCTCCTCGGGGTCCTCGGCCTCGATGGCAACGCCGATCGGCAGGTGCAGCTCGTTGATTTGCTCCTGCGTAAAGCCCTCCTGCTCCAGGCGGGCGCGCACAAAGGCCGACATCGACACGCCGAGTTCAGAAGCGCGATTCTCAATGG
>UQZC01000260.1 GCA_900545505.1 uncultured Collinsella sp. | reverse complement strand
AGCCCAGCTCGGCAAGCTGCGCATCAGCTACTCCGGCGGTGCCACGGTCTACAACATCCGCGCCCTGTACGATGCCGGCATTTGGCCCGTCACTCTGGCGACCGACGTGCTCAAGCCCGGTGGCTACGAGCGCTTTAGCCAGATGGCCGGCGAGTTTGCCGACCTGGACGGCAAGCCGTTCGCGGGCGTCTCTCTCGACGCCGTGACCGCGATCCAGACCGACTCGCTCACCAACCCGCTCTACAAGAAGCCGCTGCGCCCGCTGCCCGACCGCAAGGTCGCCGGCAAGAGCCCGCTTTCCGACTGCTTTACCACGCCGTGCCGCACGAGCTGCCCTATCCAGCAGGATATTCCCGCCTACTTGGCGGCTGTTGACGAGGGTCGCTACGAGGACGCGCTCAACATCATCATCGAGCGCAACGCCCTGCCGTTCATTACCGGCACCATTTGCCCGCATCCCTGCGGCCGTGCCTGCGAGCGTACGTTCTACGAGCCCGAGGGCGCCCAGATTCGCGCCAGCAAGCTCAAGGCCGCCCGCGAGGCCATGACCGCGGTGCTGCCCAAGCTGCGCGCCCAGGCTATCGCCAACGACGGCGAGCGCAACGTTGCCGTTATCGGCGGCGGCCCGGCCGGCCTGGCGACGGCGTTCTTCCTGACGCGCGCCGGCGTGCCCGTCACCATCTTTGAGGCCCGCGATTCGCTCGGCGGCGTGGTCCGTCACGTCATCCCCGAGTTCCGTATCGCCAGCGACGATATCTCCCACGATGCTGAGCTCTGCCTGGCCTTTGGCGCCAAGGTGCAGCTCAATGCTCGCGTGGAGTCCATCGAAGAGCTCAAGGCCCAGGGCTTTACCGACGTAGTCGTGGCCACCGGTGCCTGGATGCCCGGCTCTGCAGGTTTGGGCGAGGGTGCCGAGCTCGACGTGCTGGAGTTCCTCGAGGCCGCTAAGAAGGGCGAGAAGCTCGAGCTGGGCGAGGACGTCGTGGTCATTGGCGCCGGCAACACCGCCATGGATGCTGCCCGCGTGGCCAAGCGCCTGGCTGGTGTGAAGAACGTGCGCCTGGTGTATCGCCGCACCAAGAAGCAGATGCCCGCCGACGAGGAAGAGCTCGATCTTGCTCTTGCGGACGGCGTTGAGTTCTGCGAGCTGCTGGCGCCCAAGGCGCTCAATGGCGCCGTGCTGACCTGCGACGTTATGGAGCTTGGCGAGCCGGATGCAAGCGGCCGTCGCAGCCCCGTCGCCACGGGCGAGACCGTCGAGCTTCCCGCCACCACGGTGATCTGCGCCGTGGGCGAGGGCATCGATGCCAGCCTGTACGACGCCGCGGGCGTCGAGCACGACCGTCGCGGCCGTCTTGCCGCCACCTCCACCGGCGTCGAGGGCGTCTGGGCTGCGGGCGACTGCCGTCGCGGTCCTGCCACCGTGGTTGAGGCTATTGCCGACGCCGCCGAGGTCGCCCGTGCCATTGCTGGCGTGGACTTTAACAAGTACGCCGACTGCAACGAGCAGGCCGGCCGCGAGGACACCTGCTACGAGCGCAAGGGGTCGCTGTGCCGCGACAAGCGCAACTGCACCAAGACTCGCTGCCTGGGCTGCGGCTCGGTGTGCGAGGTCTGCTGCGACGTGTGCCCCAACCGCGCCAACGTGGCCATTAAGGTGCCGGGCCTTGCCAAGCATCAGGTCGTCCACGTCGACGGTATGTGCAACGAGTGCGGCAACTGCGCCGTGTTCTGCCCCTACCAGGAGGGCCGTCCCTACAAGGACAAGCTCACCCTGTTCTGGAGTGAGGAGGACATGGAGAACTCCGAGAACGAGGGCTTCCTGGCCGTGGACGAGGACCACTTTAAGGTCCGCGTCGCCGGCACGGTCCGCACCGTCTCGGTCGATGCCGTCAACACCGGTCTGCCCGAGGCCGTCCGCCTGACCATCAGGGCCGTGCGCGACAACTATTCGTACCTTCTTAAGAAATAGGCGAGTCTCTTATGGCCAAATCCATTCAACATCACGTGGCCTACGTTGCCTGCGGAAGCGGCTGTGCTTCCGCAGGCGGCGACGCCCGCTGCAGCGAAGGCTGCATTGGCTGTGGCGCCTGCGTTACGGCCTGCCCCCACGGTGCCATCGCGCTGGTCGACGGCGTCGCCCGCGTGGACCGCTCCAAGTGCACGGGCTGTGGCCTGTGCGGCATGGCGTGCCCGCAGCGCGTGATTGCCTTCGTTCCCGGCTACCAGAACATCCTGGTGCGCTGCAACAACACCGATAAGGGCGCCATTGCGCGCAAGATCTGCGACACCAGCTGCATCGGTTGCGGCATGTGCGCCAAAAAGTGCCCTGCCGGCGCTATCCGCATCGAGGACAACTGCGCCCATATCGACGGCACGGACTGCCTGTCGTGCGGC
>UQZC01000259.1 GCA_900545505.1 uncultured Collinsella sp. | reverse complement strand
CGCTCGGAGCGCTCGCGACGCGAACGCTCACGGCGCTGGAAGTGCTCGCCGTCGCCCTCGGAGGCACCCTCGGCGCGAGCCGGGGCCTCGGGCTTGTCCAGACGATCGAGCGAGATCTTGCCGCGATCGTCGACCTCAATGACGACGACCTTGACCTCGTCGCCCACGTTGAGGACGTCCTCGACCTTCTCCACGCGGCCCTTGGCGACGCGGGAGATGTGCAGCAGGCCGTCCTTGCCGGGCAGCAGGTTCACGAAGGCGCCGAAGGGCTGGATGGAGACCACACGACCGGTGTACTCCTCGCCCGGCTCGGGAACCTTGATGATGAGTTTGATGCGCTCGACGGCCTGGTCGACGGACTCGCCGGTGCCGCCGACAAAGACGGTGCCGTCCTCCTGGATGTCGACCGAAGCACCGGTCTCGTCCTGGATGCCGCGGATGACCTTGCCGCCGGAACCGATGACGTCGCGGATCTTGTCGGTCGGAACCTGGATGGAAACGATGCGCGGAGCGGTGCTGCGCGTGGTGTGGCGCGGCTCAGGGATCACATCGAGCATCTTCTGCAGGATGAAGGCGCGACCCTCCTTGGCCTGCTGCAGGGCGCGGGCCAGGATGTCGAAGGTAAGACCGGTGGCCTTGTTGTCCATCTGCAGAGCGGTGATGCCCTCGGTGGTGCCAGTGACCTTAAAGTCCATGTCGCCCAGGAAGTCCTCGAGACCCTGGATGTCGGACAGGACCACGGTCTTGCCCTCCTCCTGGATCAGGCCCATGGCGATACCGGAGACCGGGCGCTTAATGGGCACGCCGCCGTCCATAAGGGCGAGCGTGGAGCCGCAGGTCGAAGCCATCGAAGAGGAGCCGTTGGACTCCATGACCTCGGAGACGACGCGGATGGCGTAGGGGAACTCGTTCTCGTCGGGAAGCACCGGGAGCAGAGCACGCTCGGCCAGGTTGCCGTGACCAATCTCGCGGCGCTTGGGGCTGCCCATGCGGCCGGTCTCGCCGGTGCAGAACGGCGGGAAGTTGTAGTGGTGCATGTAGCGCTTGCCCTCGGTGGGCTCGATGGTATCCAGACGCTGGCCCTCGTTGAGCATGCCGAGCGACAGGACGGAAAGAACCTGGGTCTGGCCACGCTGGAACAGGCCGGAGCCGTGAACGAGCGGCAGGTAGTTGCCCTTCACCATGATGGGACGGATCTCGTCGGCGGCACGGCCGTCGACGCGCTCGCCGGTCTCGACGACCATGGTGCGCATGGCCTTCTTCTCGAGCTTTTTGAGCGCCACGGGGATCTCGCGCTCCCAAGCGGCCTGCTCCTCCTCGGTGAACTCGGCGCGGATGGACTCCTTCAGAGCCTCGACCTTACCGATACGGGAGAGCTTGTCGGCGTCGCGAAGGGCGGCTGCCATCTCGTCGTAGTGGGCGAAGATGCGCTCCTGGACCTCCTCGACGGGCTGGTCGAGCGGGTACTCCTTCTTGACGATGGCGCCGTTGACCTGCTCCCACTCGGCGACGAACTCGTCCTGAGCCTGGCAGAAGGCAGCAAGGGCCTCCTGGCCAAACTTCATAGCGGCGAGCATGTCGTCCTCGGAGATCTCCTCGGCGCCGGCCTCGACCATCGAGATGAAGTCGGCAGAGCCGCCCAGCTCCAGGTCCAGATCGGAGTTCTCGCGCTCCTCATAGGTGGGGTTGACGATAAACTCGCCGGTCTCCACGTTGCGGCCGATGCGCACGCAGGCAAGCGGGCCCTCGAAGGGCACGCCGCCGAGCGTCATGGCCAAGGAGGCGCCCATGACGTTGATGACGTCGAAGGGGTTGACCTGGTCGGCGACGAGTGAGGTAGCGACGATGTGCACCTCGTTACGGAAGCCGTCCGGGAAGCTCGGGCGGATCGGGCGGTCGATCATGCGCGCGGTGAGCGTGGCCTTCTCGCTGGGACGGCCCTCACGCTTGAGGTAGCCACCCGGGATGCGGCCGGCGGCGTACATCTTCTCGTTGAAGTCGACGGTCAGCGGGAAGAAGTCGTAGTTCTTGCGCTCCTTGGAGACGACCACGGTGTCGAGCATCGTGGTGTCGCCCTGCTTGACCAGGCACGCGCCGGTGGCCTGCTTGGCAAGCTCGCCCGACTCAAAGGTGTAGGTCTTGCCGTACAGCTCAAAGGTCTTGGATACGAGTGTCATTGTTCTCCTTTACCCCGCAGACCCCTTGCCTGCGGGCTTCTCATGTGACGCGAGCCCCCTGCCCCCGCCACGCTTCAGAGCGTGATTGTTCACGCCCTTACACAAAAAGAGCGCCCCGCTGCGCAGGACGCTCTTAGCATGTACAAATCCTTACTGGATGTTGTCGCGGATGCCCAGAGCCTTGATGAGCTCACGGTACTCGACGATGTCGTTCTTCTTGATGTAGGAGAGAAG
>UQZC01000258.1 GCA_900545505.1 uncultured Collinsella sp. | reverse complement strand
TTGAGCGGTTAAGCTTGCCGGTGCGTACCCGAGCGTGCCCGAGGCTCTCGCCGCCTTCGATGCCGCGGGCGAGTCCTTCGTAGCAGCCGGCACCATCACCCTAGCCGGCGAAGTAGCCGGTCTGCTGCGCTAATCCCGTCCCCTCATCAGTTGCGGTGAAATGCGGACTGTTTTACAAGCCAGAAGCCTCAAACAGTCCGTATATCACCGCAACTCAAAAGCAGTCAATTTGGGACGGGGCTTTTTGCTACCCTGTGCCCTGAGTTGACTCGCTTGCCACGAAATGGGCCTATCTACTACGTTTGACCGGTTACCCCCGACCATACGGAACATCGCGAAATTAAAACCGCAGGTAGACGGCTTGCGTATTTTGCGAAAACTCGGTTATGGTCGACCCATGTGGGTCAAACGTAGTAGATAGGCCGTTTTCGTGGTGGCATTCATGTGATGCGGCAAAGGGGCAGCCCCTTTGCCGCATTGCCTAGTCTAGGCGGACCGGATCATGGGGGTAGGCGTTGAGGATCTCGACGCCGGACTCGGTAACCAGGGCCAGGTCCTCGATGCGGACGCCGGTGCGGCCGGGGAGGTAGATGCCCGGCTCGAAGGAGAAGGTCATGCCCGGCTCGACAACCTGCTCGTTGACGAGCGAGACGTCGCCCGGCTCGTGATCCTGCAGGCCGATCGAGTGACCCAGGCGATGCGTAAAGTACTGCCCATAGCCCGCATCCTCAATCACGTCGCGCGCGGCGCGGTCCAGGTCGCACATGCGAACGCCCGGTGCGATGAGCGCTTCGGCGGCCTCGTTGGCACGGCGCACGATTTCGTAGATGCGCGCCGTCTCCTCGTCCGGCTCGCCCCAAAAGAACGTGCGCGTCATGTCCGAGCAGTAGTTGCAGCAGCGTCCGCCAATGTCGAACAGCACCACGTCGCCGCACTTGAGCACGGTGTCGTCGGGCTCGTGGTGCGGGTCGCCGGCGTTGGCGCCAAAGCTCACGATGGGCGGAAAGCTAAAGCCCTCGCAGCCGTGCTTGCGATACAGGCTGAGCATCTGGTCGGCAATCTCGCGCTCCGTCACGCCCTCGTGGACGAGCTTGATGGCATCGGCCATCACGGCGTCGTTAGCGGTCGAGGATACGCGCATGAGCTCCTGCTCGGCGGCATCCTTGTGGGTGCGTGTGGCGGTGACGGCAAAGTCACCCAGGAAAAACTCGCTCGCAGCATGGCGCTCCATGAGCGGCATCAAAAAGCCGGAGCGCATGACGGCGTCGATGCCGAGCGGTTTGGTCGGATCGATCTCACTCGCGATGGCGTCGGCTACGACGTCGGTATCGTTGTGGTAGGCGACGCGGGCATTGTCATACTTGGGCAGCTGATGCAGCGCGTTGACCAAGATCGCGGGCTCGCTACCGCGTGCGAGCAGCACGCCGCAAAAACGCTCGAACATTTCGGCATAAAAACCGGTCAGGTAATAAATCGACCACGGGTCATTTACGAGCAGCTGCGCGCCGGGGTGTTGAGCCTCGAGCGCATCGAGCACGCGCGCCACGCGCTGGTCATCAACATGTGCCATACATCGTCCTTTCGCTAGGGTGCCACCATGGTATCCCAAGCCCGGCAGCTAGGGACGTTCCTTTTATGCCGGCACTTTGGGACACTCCTTTGCATCCCGTGCGGCCCTCATAAGTTGCGGTGAAATACGGACTGTTTAGCGGCCTGAAGCCATAAAACAGTCCGTATTTCACCGCAACTGAGGAGGGGCGGGGTGGATGTCGGGGCAGCTAAAAGAGCCCCGTCCCTAATTAGCTGCTTAGGCTGGGTCGATGTCCATGCTGGCGATTAGGTTGATGTTGGTGTTGAGGAGGTCGGGGAGGACGACGTCGCCCATGCGGATGGGGGCGTTGACGACTAGGCCGCGGATGAGGTCCATCGCCTGGGCGTGGAGTTCGAGCGGGATGGCCTCAGCCGTGCGCACGGGCAACAACGCCTCGTCGCCTCCGGATACGGCCACGGTGGTGGTGAGTACGCGCATGGGGCAGGTGAGCTCCTGATGTGCGAACTTATCACCACGCGGGCATCTGTTGCCGGTCACGGAGCGCACCTCTACCAGGGCGCCGTCTGCGTCACGCTCCACCTCTACGGTCAGGAGGCACTCGGACGGGCAGGTGGTGCAGTTGAACTGCAATGTCTCGATCGCGTTCGTGCTCATGGCTCTACGCCTCCTCAACGGGATCGACGGATAGGACAATCTCGCTGGCACCCAGGTCGAGCGCTTGTTGGATGACCTTTGCCGGCAGTGGGAAGCTTTCCATGACGCTCGGCTTAAACGCGCGGACCTTGCCGGCGAACAGCTCCTCGTCGCCTGCCAGAATGCGCATGCGGGCGGCGTCGACGGGTCGGCGCACGCGGAAGTTGAGCTTGGTGAGCGC
>UQZC01000257.1 GCA_900545505.1 uncultured Collinsella sp. | reverse complement strand
CTGGTGCGTCCCTTTGAGCGCGCCTATATCGCCGATAAGAGCACCTGGGTCGAGCCGATGGACCCGTACTTTACGCTTACCAAGTCGCCCTCGGTCTGCGATGACATCATGCGCGAGTTTGGCGTCGCGCCCATGGCATGTTCGCCGACCGGACACATCATCAACGGCCACACGCCCGTTAAAACCACCAAGGGCGAGCAGCCCATCCGCGCCGAGGGCAAGCTGTTGGTCATCGATGGCGGCTTCTGCCGCGCTTACCATCCCAAGACGGGCATCGCCGGCTATACGCTCATCTCGAGCTCGCGCGGCTGCCGCCTCAAGTCGCACCGGGCCTTTACGACGGTTGCCGAGGCACTCACACGCAACGTGGACATCGAAAGCGAGACCAACCGTTTTGACCAAGCGGACCGTCGCCGCATGGTGAGCGACACCGATACTGGCGCCAAGATCCGCAGCCAAATCCAAGACCTGCGTCAGCTGCTCGATGCATATAGAAACGGTGCTATCGAGGAGCGTGCCTAGCACCACCCGCGGGGATTGGCTAAACTTGCTGAGTTTGTCATCCCCACGGCGTCCCCGCGCCACCCTAAGGCAGGTACCATGCAAAAGCTCCTTGCGCAGATCATGAAATTTGGCGTCGTCGGTGTCATTGCCACGGTTATCGACTTTGGCATTATGAATCTGCTCCACTACGGTCTGGGCCTCAACATCCTAATCGCCAACACCAGCGGCTTTATCATCTCACTCATCTTTAACTACCTCGCAAGCATGAAGTACGTGTTTGCGCACAAGGAAGGCATGAGCCGCCGCCGCGAGTTCATCATCTTTGTCGTGCTGTCCGTGATCGGTTTGGTGCTCAACGACGGCATCGTGCTGGCGCTCAACGCCGGCCTGGGACTCGAGGCCAATATCGCCAAGATCTGCGCCACCGCGCTTGTCATGGTCTACAACTTTGTGACCCGAAAAATCTTCCTGGAGGGCGACGAGACCAAGTAGCTCGAAACCCCTGCAGCATTACGGCGCCCGCGGACGACGTGCACTCAGCGCAGTATCGTCCGTGGGTGCCGCTCGTTTACGGGCAAATTTTCAACGTTTGCGGATTAGCTCTTGAAAATTTGGCGAGTTCATATAGTTCTTGGCAAAGACCTTACGTTTCCCTTGTAAAAGCTCTAAAGTATCCTCTGCTCGATTCATCAACGCATTGGATGTGATTACGTGCGCAAGGCGCTGGCACAACCTCATACCAAGCAGTTCCTCAAGTTTGCTGTCGTGGGTCTTATCTCCTTTGGCATCGACTGGGGCATGCTCATTGCGCTCGTCGAGCTGTTCCACCTCGACTTTTTGATAAGCACCACGGTTTCGTTTATCACGTCCGTCGTGGTCAACTACTGGCTCAGCATGAAGTACGTGTTCGACCACCGCGAAGGCATGAGCCGCAAGCGCGAGTTCACGATCTTCACCATCCTGTCGGTGATCGGCCTGGGCCTCAACGACCTGTATATGTTTGTGGGCGTCACGTTTTTGAGCATCGGCTACCAAGCCATGAAGGCCATCGCCACGTTCCTTGTCACCTGGTACAACTACTTCAGCCGTCGCTTCTTCCTCGAGGGCGCACGGTCGTAGTCGATTCACTATTTGCTTGAATGTATAACCGGTTGGAATTCCCGTTCCAACCGGTTTTTTGTTTGCCGAGAGACCCGGCGACCCAGTCCCATTCGCACGAAAAACGGGCGGCCCGGATGTTTGTCCGAACCGCCCGTTTGGTGCGATATGTCGAGGCCTCTAGCCCGTTACGTAATACCAAACGACGTTGTCGCCATTGGAGAGAACGTAGTTACTGCAGGCCGTCATGGGCGTTGTGCCGTTGACGGAGTACATCCAGCCGCTCGTGCCGCCGTACTGTTTCTCGGCCAAACCACCAATCGCAGAAACATACGTGCCGTACGATGAGCCGTGTGCGTTGACAGAAAGGCCCAGCGCGCACAGGGCATCGTAAACGGTGGCGCCTTCGTTAAAGGTAAAGGTACCGCCAGAGGACACGGGATTGCCCACAGCGCTCGATGTGACCGAAACCGTCACCGTAACGTAGTTGGACTCCTGTGAGCCGCTTTGGCTGCCCGAGGAGGCGTTTCCACCATTAGAGGATGAGGCTCCATCAGACGACTGGCCACCGCCCGAAGAAGCACCGCCAGACGCATTGGAAGTATCACCGGCTCCCGTATTTTGGGCAGCGGATTTATCGCCAGACTTCTTGCCGCCCCGGTCCTCGGACTTCTTGCTATCCGAGTTTTTGTCCGATTCCTTGTTTGAAGACTCGGAATCGTCCTTGGCGTCGTTCGAACCCTTGGGCTCGTCTTTTGCATCATTCGAAGATTTGGAATCCTTGACCACGGACTGCTCGATGTGCGGATCGCTCGTGTACACACCGTGGCTGGT
>UQZC01000256.1 GCA_900545505.1 uncultured Collinsella sp. | reverse complement strand
CCACCATGATCATGGCCGACGAGCCCACCGGCGCCCTCGATTCTAAAAGCGCTCGTCTGCTGCTCGAGAGCCTGGAGGCCCTTAACCGCCGCCTACGCGCCACCGTGCTCATGGTCACGCACGACAGCTTTGCCGCCAGCTACACGAGCCGTGTGCTGTTTATTCGCGACGGCAAGATCTTCACCGAGCTGCGCCGCGGCGACATCGACCGCCGAGAGTTTTTCGACCGCATTATGGAGGTCGTTGCCATGATGGGCGGTGAGGGCTCCGATGCTCTGTAAACTCGCTTGGGGCACCGCCCGCCGCGCCGGCCGCGACTACCTCGTCTACCTTTTGACGCTCACCCTGGGCGTCACGGTCTTCTATGCCTTTAACACCATCTCGATGCAGGTCGACATCGCCGGAATCGATGAAGAGGGCTTGGCGCAGGTTATGGGCAGCATGCTCGGCGACCTGACGTACTTTTTGGCCGGTGTCATGGCCTTTTTGATGGTGTATGCCAATAACTTCATCATGAAACGCCGCAAGAAGGAGTTTGGCCTGTATCAGGTGCTCGGCATGGGGCGCGGACGCGTCGCCACGATCATGGCGCTCGAGACGGTGATCGTCTCGGTCGGCGCCTTTGTCGCCGGCATTGTGCTGGGCGTGGGACTCTCCCAGCTCATGACGTTCTTTACGGCCTCGCTTTTTAAGACACAGATTGCCAATTTCCACTTCTTTTTCTCGGTGCATGCGTTCAATCTGACTCTTGCCTGCATGCTCGTAATGTTTGTGCTCACGCTACTGCTGAACCTTCGCGCCGTGCGTCGTACCAAACTCATCGAGCTTATGGGTGCCGAGCGTCGCAACGAGAGCATCAAGACGCGCAACCCCTGGATTGCGATTGCCATCTTTGCCGTGGGCGTGGTGCTTGTGGGCGTGGCCTATTACCGTCTGCTACGTGATGGGTTCCCGCTAACCGCGACGGACAGCAAGCTGCAAGAGGCCATGAACCAGTTTGGCATTACGACCGCTATGGTTACCGTGGGCACCTTTGCCCTGTTCTGGGGACTCTCGGGCATGCTCATCAAGCTGCTGCAGAGCCTGCGCGGCGTGTATTGGCGCGGCCTCAACATGTTTACCGTGCGCCAGCTTGCGGCCAAGGTCAACACGGTGTGCTTTTCGATGGGCGTCATCGCGATGCTCCTGTTTTTGGCCATCACCTCGGTGACGTGCGGTATGTCGATTGCCAATGTGATGAACGAAAACCTGGAGCGCTATAACCCTGTTGACGTGTCTCAGACGTATGTCTATTACACGCCCGATACGCTCGACTACTACAAAGAATATGTCAATCCGTCTGAAGCCGACCGCATGGTGCTAGCCGATACAACGGTCGATTTGTACTCCGCATGGCACGGCAAGGGCAAGTCGGCGGACAACAACGACGAGACCGGCAAGAAGGTCAATATCGCCGATGTTGCCGGTGAGCATGTTCAGATCGATTCGTATCTGAGTTACCCGTTTGGCGGTTCGAATCCTTCGGTGTCTGCGGGTGAGATGTGCAAGACCATGGGCGAAAAGCTCCCCAAGGCGCTCGGGGGTAGCAATGCCGATACGATAGCACCATGGGGGCCGCGGGGGAGCCAGTACAACAAACGGCGCCAGATGATGGGCGAGGAGCCGGTGAGCATTGGCCGCGACCAGTACCTGCTTACGTGTGATATGGGCGGTGAGCTGGGCGACCTGTACACCAAGTACATGGCCGGCGGCCATACCCTCACCTTGGGCGGGCATGAGCTCAAGCCCGCAACCGATAAGTCGGACAAGGACACGGCGGCCATCGCCAACTCGGCGATGGGCAGTAATCCGGGTACCGTCGTCGTTGCCGACGAGCTGTTGTCCCAACTTAATCTGCAGCCGTATTCCAGTAGCCTGCTCGTTAACTACAAACAGGGGATGGATACGACTGAGGCAGACGAGAGCATTAAATACACGGTGCTCGACAATCTGCTCGTTGACGGCAAGGAGCCGGGGTCGTGGGGAATCTTCATCACACGCTCCGAGATGTACACGCAAGCAGCGCAAATGAACGGTCTTATTAGCTACCTAGCCATCTACATCGGCTTTGTATTGGTCGTTGCATGCGCGGCGATTCTGTCGATCCAGCAACTCTCCAACGTGGCCGACGGCAGCCGCAGCTATCGTGTGCTGGCACAGATCGGCTGCGACGACCGCCAGATTCGCCATTCGGTGATGGCGCAGCAAGCGGTATTCTTCCTGTTCCCGCTGGCAGTGGGCCTGGCGCACTCCTTTGTGGCACTTAAGGTGATCATCGAGCTGGTGAGCATTTTCGGAAATATGAGCATCGGCGGCACCGTGGGCCTCACCTGTGCAATCTTCCTGGCAGCATACGGTGGCTACTTCCTGGTGACCTACCTCATGAGCCCCGGCAGGGTGCGAGCC
>UQZC01000255.1 GCA_900545505.1 uncultured Collinsella sp. | reverse complement strand
CGAGGTAGCCCTCCTGGTCGAAGTGCATGATCTCGATCTTCTCGGTCTCCTTCATTCCCGCTCCTTTCACGAGCAGTTTGAATTGTCGCACGGAATGGACGGGCTTGCCGCCCCGTCGCACCGCTTAACCTTGTGGACATCTTGTCCCAAGCTCAACAATTCAAAGGTTCTTAATACCAGTGAACGATTACAGGTTAGCCGTTTTTAATACCGATTTTTTGATTTCATCCTCCCCTCTCGGTAGACGGTCAGTTTTTGCCGCTCATCGGTCAAGCGACATATATCCGTAAAAACGAGCGCCCCCGCCGTGCGCAGGGACGCTCTAGACGCTAATAGTTGTAGGTATATCCACCGGCGTCGCCGCGGGTAAAAGACTTGGCATGCTCGATTGCCTGCCCACTCGAGTCATAGGTCAGGCCTTCCAGCACGAGCGCAAGATCGCCCGGCTCAAGATTAAGCAAGCTCGCATCGCGTGCGCCCAGCGCCTCGATATCGAGTTTCTCTACCGACTGATCTGGCTTGCGTCCCAACATATCGTAGGTCTCGAACAGGCTGAAGACCGAAATGTCCACGCCTTCGATGCCCGGAAACAGCAGGCACGGAATCAGTGTCATCTCGATCGATACGGGCTCACCATCGATGCAGTTGAGGCGGCGCACCGAGTAAAGCAGATCGTCCTCGGCGATGCCAAACAAGTCGGCATAATACGGGCCTGCGTAGCGTTTGGAGCGCGCCAGGATGCGCACCGACGGCGTCGCGCCCGATGCCAGAACCGACTGACGGAAGCCGCCCTTGCGTTCGTGCTCGTCAAACCACTTGTGTCCCACAAAGGCGCCTTTGCCCTGCACGCGACGAATCTGGCCGCTTTTGACCAGCTCGTCCATGGCGCTTCGGATTGTCAAGCGCGTCGTGCCAAACTCCTCGGCCAGCTCGTTTTCGGACGGAATCATCGAGCCCGTCGGGTAGTCGCCGCGCTCGATTCGCTCCGCAATGCAGCGGCGAATTTGTTTGTAAACCGGCAAGTTTTCTACTGCATCAGCCATTCGACACCCACCTTCGTCGCAACGCCGTCTGCCTGGCCGTTATCGGCAAAACGATACTTGGTCGGCAGAGTCACGGACTTGCAGTACTCAACAAAGCCATCGTTCTCGTCGCGCTCGTGCGAAGCCTTGTAAAACACCGGCGTGCCCTCCTGAGCGCCCAGCAACTTGGCCTCGTCGGCGTTCAGACGGCTGATGGAAATATGCTCCTTGCCGTGCGTCACATGGACATTCCCCTCTTTGAGTAAAACGTCGTAGAGGCTCTCATGCTCAAAATCATGATCGGGAAGCGAGGGGCACAAAGACAGATTGACGTAAGCCGTTTCGATCGATGCCGGGGAACCGTTGACCACACGCACGCGCCGAATGCAGAAGAGTGGCATGCCCAGGTCGATCTGGGCTTTTTGGGCAAAATCGATATCGGCATACACGACCTTGGACCAAACCAGGCGTGCGGTCGACTTTGAGCCAACCCTCTCCACCGCCTGCGTATAGTTCCATGTTTCCTGAAAGATGTTCAACGGCTTGGGAGGGCACACATAGGTACCCGAACCGCGGCGGCTTTCCAAAGTTCCGCACGAAATAAGACGCGTGATCGCAGCACGCAACGCCGTGCGCGACACGCCCAGCTCTTCACAGAGCACACGCTCGGCGGGCAGCCGGTCGCCACCCTGCAGGTCATACTGTTTGATATACCAAAGAATGCCCTCAAAGGCGCGATCTTTGGGCGGAATCGCATATGGTTCACTCGACATGGGCAAGGCTCCTCAACCGCTTGATGCTGCGGGCATCATTGCTCCGGACGCCCCATGGCGTCGAAGGCTTCTTTGATCTGCTCCGCAACGTTCCGATACGATCGATATAGGCCGGAGTCTCGCTTGACTTCGCCCGCGGTCACCGGAATCTCAAGCTTCGAAATCTCATCCTCGCCGGTTTGCACGGCAACGACGACACCCATACCAAGGCACATATTACGCTTGGCAGCGTTGTTTTTGGTAGCCTGAGCTGGATTAATCAAAATCTGCTGAGCTAGTTCGCGCTTGCTAACCTCCGGCACACCCTCGGGATTTCCGGTCTCGACAATCTCGCACTGCAGCACGTCCGCATAGTCAAAAATCTTCGGCTCGCCGCCGCGCTGATGCACGGCCCACTTGCGGCGCGTGGCATCCTGGTAGATAGCCGGCAAAAATGTAAACCGCGGCGGGTCCAAAATCGTATCCGTGATGGTAAACACATCGGGATCAAAGGCATCCTGCGGGTTTTTCTTCTTGAACAGCCCCATATCAGCCTCCCGTACTAGCATTAAACAACTCAAGCTGAATATAGCACCAATTTCAAGCCGCTGCCTTACCCTATCGGTGCGCGGCGTCTATGGCTCGCCCAGCGGAAGAGTTAACGGACGAGGGCCGGG
>UQZC01000254.1 GCA_900545505.1 uncultured Collinsella sp. | reverse complement strand
GAGCTCCTGAAGCGCCAGATGCACATGGACGCCGGCCGTGATGGGGTCGATGCAGATCTCGGGGCTCGAGCCATAGCCGCCCTTGCCCTGAAGCGTGATGCGAAAACCGTACACGCCCGAGAGCGCCGGGCTGCCATAGAGCACCAGGCCAAGCGGCGACTGGCTATTGACATGCATGGCAAAGGCGACCTGAGGACGCGGGTTCTGCAGCAGACCGTCGGCGATGGCGGCGCGGGCGCCCTCAAAGGTTTCCTCGCCCGGCTGGAACAGCAACTTAACCGTGGCGTTGGCCTCCACAAGCTCGGCCTCGCGGGCCTTGAGCAAACGGGCCGCACCAAGCAGTGCCGTCGCGTGCATATCGTGTCCGCATGCATGCATGCAGCCGTTGGTGGATGCAAAGGACTCGCCGGATTCCTCGGCAACGGGCAGGGCGTCCATGTCGCCACGGAGCATGATGACCGTACCGGCCTGCTCATTCGTGCAGACGCCATTACCCTGGGCCGCGGCGGCACCGGCGCCGACAAGGCCCACAACGCAGGAACCATCGACGAGCGTGGCAAATGGGATGTCCATCTCGGTCAGGCGCGCTTGGATATACGCAGAGGTCTGTGGGAGGCTATTACCCAGCTCGGGCATCTGGTGTAGATCATGTCGCCACGCAGCGAGCTCGTCTGCAAACGCCTGAGCTTCTGCAACAAGACCGTCACCGATAGCGGTCTGCGCCGCTGCGGTGGCCTTGGGCGCTGATTGCGGTTGAAGATCGGACAAAGCTGGTGCCATAGATGCCCTCCAGTATCGTTTTTGCAGCAAGCACTTTGATAGCATAAAGTGCAAGGTACAACTTTAAAGGCGACGCATAAAAAATGCCGCCCCGGGAGGCGGCGCAACAAGTTGTTTACAATTGCGGGCGCGGCTTTCGACGCAAAAAGACGAAATGCGTCTCGCTCAAGATAATCGATAGGAAGATGAGCGCGAAGCCGGCGAGCAGGCGCGAGGTGAGCGCCTCCCCCATCAGCAGCACCGAAAACAGCACGCCCGAAGGCGACTCCATCGAAAGGAGCAGCGAGCCCGTCGAGGCCGGGACATGCGCCAGGCCGACGTTTTGGATGAGCAGAGCCACGCATGTGCAGCCCACCGAGAGAAACGCCATCGCAGTGATAAAGCTCGGCGTCCACACGGACAGAGGCGCTTGGGTCTCGAATAGTAGCGACGTTGCCAGGCTCAGCACGCCGTTGCCCACAAACATCCAAAACGTGATGACGTTGATGTCCATTTTGCGACCGTACTTGGCGGTCACCGCCATCTGGATGGCGAAAAAGACCGCACCCGCCAGCGTAATGACGTCACCGATGTTGAATTCAACGCTATCGAGCGCCACCAAACCAATGCCCGCCAAGCACAGCAGTGCCGCGCCCAGGTTATAGCGGGTGAGTTTTTCGCCGCTCAGAAAATAGCTCGCGAACGGCACAAGGATGCAGTACGTGCCCGTCAAAAAAGCATTCTTGCCCGCCGTAGTATGTGCCAGACCGACCGTCTGCAACGCATAGGCCGCCCACATGAGCACGCCCATACTCAGGCCAACGATCAGGTTGCGGGCATTGAAATGTGCAATGATGCGTTTGTGGAAGACGGCAAACATGACCAACGCTGCGGGCAGAAAGCGCACGTAGAGCAGTTCAAACACCGGAATGGTGTCGAGCGCGTCCTTCATGGTCGTAAAGGAGTAGCCCCAGATGACCGCCACCGAAAGGAGCAGAACCTTCCAGAACAGCGGAGAGCGTGCGCCGGCGCCCCGGGGAATACCGCCCGCGCCCAAATCCTCACGGGCTACAGGGCTATCGGGCAAGTTCTCGATTTCGTTGGCAGCGTATTGGGCCATGGAACATCCTCGCACTCAATCTGGGCGTGGTGTCCGCACGCGTATGGCTGCGTGCCGCCTCATGGTCAAATAAAAACAGGGCGCGCCGGACCCCCGGCACGCCCCGCTACTGTATCAACAACCAAGCAGCACACGCAATTCACTACGCTAAAGCATCGGGTTGGAAGACCTCGATGTTCCGACGGCGTTTACGTGGCTGAACTAGATCAACTTAGTTGCCTCCAGCTTTTCGATGATCCAGTCGTTGGCTTTGATGACCGGGCGGCGGAAGACGACGCCCAGGGCCAGCGACGGAATCAGGTAGCTCGCCAAGATACCCAGCTCAATCCAGTACTCCATATGGTAGGCACCGGCCATGGCGGCGTGCATGGCGTTGATGCCGTGGGTAAACGGCAGGAACGGGTAGATCGCCTGGAACACGGGGCCGGTCATCTCGATGGGGAACGTACCGCCCGAACCGCCGACCTGCATGACCAACAGCACGACGGCGAGGGCCTTGCCGATATCGCCAAACGAAACCGTAAGCGTGTAGACGATATTGGAGAACACGAGACTCGCGACCCAGCCCGCCAGCA
>UQZC01000253.1 GCA_900545505.1 uncultured Collinsella sp. | reverse complement strand
TGCGCATGAAGCCGGAGAAGTACCGCGAGCACATGCGGCGCCTCCGCAGGATGCGGAAGGCAGCCGATGCCGGGCGCATGACGCGGGCGGCGGTCGACGCGGTCTACGAGTCGTACCGCAGCGAGCTCGTCGACCGGCACGTGACGAGGAAGCAGGTCGTCAAGTTCGAGCAATTCTATCGAGATCTTTGGAGGTAAGTGATGGACAACATCACGGTTTCGAGGGTCGCTGACCCGGCGGCCCTGCGCGAGATCGAGGTGCTGCGTGCCCGCCATGAGGACAACGCGGCCATGATCGGCTACCTGGCGCTCATGTCCGACATCGAGCTCCCGGTGGAGGGCGACAGCGAGACGGAGAGGGTGATTGGATATGAGCAAGTTGGCCACGACGATTAAGGACTGGTACGTCGGCGGCAGGTGGACCAAGTCCATGGTCGAGAACGTACATAGGAAGGGCAAGATCACCGACGAGGAGCGAGACGCCATCCTGGCGGCCAAGGAGGACTAGCGCATGGAAGTGCTTAAGCTCTTCGCGCCGTATGGGCCAGGCTGGCTTGGTGTCGCGGCGTTGGCCCTCATCGCCTTCCATTTCGGCACTCAATTCCTCTCAGAGTACAAACTGCAGAATGAACGCAAAGCCAGCCTCGATATCAAGCGAGAAGAGCGTAAACAGGCCGAGGTCGACGAGCGCGCGCAGCGCGACCGCGAGCGCTCCCAGATGGAGGGGCGAATCGCCGTGCAGATGGAGCGTTCAAACGCGCTCATGGAGGCGATGAAGACATTGATGGAGTCGGTTGTCGCTTCCAACGACGTGCTCCACAACGACCTCGTGCACAGTCAGGCGCGCAGTCAGGGGATGGCCGACCAGGTCAGCCACATCAAGGACCGCGTAGACCTTCTATACGACAAAGAGACGAACAGATAGGGGAATAGCAATGACCAAAGACGAGATCGCCCGAAAGCTAACGAGCAGAAAGTTCTGGCTGTGCACGGCCGCCTTCCTGGGCTCCGTCGCGACCAGCGTTGCCGGCATCGCCACGGACAACCAGACCGTCGCCGCCATCGGCGCGGTGTGCGGGGTCGCGAGCGCGGCCATCTATGCCGCGGCCGAGCAGGCCGTGGACGCCGCGCGACTCAAGGCGGGAGACGATCATGACGGAGACTAACGCCGAGGCTAAGCGCAAGCTGCCGCTTCGTAGCATCTTTGCCGTCGTTCTCGCCCTTGTTGCGGCCCTCGCCGCCCCGTGCGGCGCAGAAGCCTACCAGAGCGTCAACAAGTACGTATCTAGCGGCCACGGCTATCTCAATGCGTCCTACCTCGTAATCCACGAGACTGCGAATCCGGGCGCGAGCGCGTACAATCACACGCTCTTGTGGGGCCGCGATGATACCTACGCCGTCCATCATGTGATGGAGCTGGACGGCTCCACTGTGTACAACACCGTGCCGGAGAACCGCCTGTGCTGGCACGTTGGCAATGGAAACTACGCCACGATCGGTATCGAGCTGGCGCACGCCACCAACGCCGCAGATTTCGCCAAGCAGTGGAACGAAGCCGTGAAATGGGCGGGTGACGAGCTGCGTGCTCACGGCTGGGATACCTCGCGCCTGCTGTCCCATTACGAAGCAGCACAGCGCTGGGGTGGCTCCGACCATACCGATCCGAACGGATATTTCCGCCAGTACGGCAAGACTTGGGCCGAGTTCAAGCAGGCGGTCGCCGCCTACCTCGGTTCCGGCTATGTTGCGCCCATCGCGCCGACTGACGGCAATGGAGGAACCTTGGCGTCTTCTTCCACTTCCACCAATGATTCGAGCTTTGGCGGCACCTACCGCTGCACCGTCTCCAGCCTTAACGTCCGCTCCACGCCGTCTTTGTACGGCGCGGTCGTGGCATCCTATGGCTACGGTCAGACCGTCAATCTCGATAACTGGTATTGCATCTCCAACGGTTATGTTTGGGGTCGTTATACGAGTTACAGCGGTTGCACCCGCTACGTTGCCGTGGGCAAGCCCACTGGCGGCTACGATCCTAACGACTACTTGGTTCGCGCCGGTACCGCAACCACGCCCCAAGCATCCACGGGGTCTGCCGGTCGCTCGGCTGGCCGCTACCGTGTCGTGGTGGGCACGCTCAACGTGCGCTCGGGCGCTGGCACCGGCTACGGCGTTGTCGCCAGCTATCACAGTGGCCAGACCGTCAACCTCGACGGCACGTTCGTGACCGCCGGAGGATACGTATGGGGCCGCTACACGAGTTACTCCGGACACACGCGCTGGATTGCCGTTGGCACCACCTCGGGCGCCGTGTACGCCCAGAGGGCTTAGGAGAGGCGATGATCGCGCTGACTTTTGTGCTCGGAGCATTGTCTGGCGGTGCCCTCGTGACCGTCGCGCTCTGCATCGTGAGCGTTAACCGTCCATAGATGCATAAACCCCTCCCCGGTACTGTGAACTGCGCCCCAAATCTTGGACGCCCTAAATAGCGACTAGGCCGCAAGGGCCT
>UQZC01000252.1 GCA_900545505.1 uncultured Collinsella sp. | reverse complement strand
AGGCCGTACACGCAGGGAATCCGGGCGCGTGACGGGGACTTCGCTCCGGAATATTCCGCAGGACGCAAAGAGGCTCCGCAGCGCGAAGCGCGATGCGGAGCCTCTTTGCATGTCCGAGGACGTTCCGGAGAGAAGTCCCCGTCCCGCCCCCTGATTCCCGGTGGGAGTTCTAGACCTTGTCGGCCTTAGTACATACCGCCGCCCTGCTGACCAGCGGTAGCAGCAGCGATTGCGTCCTCAAGCTGAGTGTTCTTGGGGACATCGGAGACGGTAGCCTCGGTGATGAGGATCAGGCTGGCAACAGAAGCAGCGTTCTGCAGGGTGACGCGGCTGACCTTGACGGGGTCGAGGACGCCCATCTCGATCATGTCGCCCCACTCGCCGTTGGCAGAGTTGAGACCCTGGCCGGCAGGCAGCTCGGCAACCTTGTCGACCACGACAGCGCCCTCAAAACCAGCGTTCTTGGCGATGGTAGCGACCGGAGCGGTCAGAGCCTTCTTGACGATGTCGACACCGATCTTCTCCTCGGGGTCGTCAAGCTCAACGGCGTCGAGCGCAGGAGCAGCGTCCATAAAGGCGACGCCGCCACCGGCGACGATGCCCTCCTCGACAGCAGCGCGGGTTGCCTGCAGGGCGTCCTCGACGCGGTGCTTGATCTCCTTGAGCTCGGACTCGGTAGCAGCGCCGACCTTGATGACGGCAACGCCACCGGAGAGCTTGGCCAGGCGCTCCTGGAGCTTCTCGCGGTCGAAGTCAGAGGTGGTGTTCTCCATCTCACCCTTGATCTGAGCGATACGAGCGTCGATGGCCTCCTTGGAGCCAGCGCCACCGACGACGACGGTGTTGTCCTTGGAGATGGTGACGGACTTAGCGGTACCGAGCATATCGGCGGTGATGTCAGCAACCTTCACGCCCAGCTCGTCCAGGGCAGCCTGGCCACCGGTGAGGACGGCGATGTCCTCGAGGATGCGCTTGCGGCGATCGCCGTAGCCCGGGGCCTTGACGGCGCAGACGTTGAGGGCGCCACGGATCTTGTTGAGGACCAGGGTCGGCAGAGCCTCGCCGTCGATGTCCTCAGCGATGATGAGCAGGCCGCGGCCAGCGCGCTGGACAGCCTCGAGAACGGGCATGATGTCCTGAACGCTGGAGATCTTCTGGTCGGTGATGAGGATGTACGGATCCTTCATCACGGCCTCCATGCGGTCGTTATCCGTGACGAAGTAAGCGGAGACATAGCCCTTGTCGAACTGCATGCCCTCGACAGTGTCGATGGTAATGTCGAACGTCTGGGAATCCTCGACGGTGATGACGCCGTCCTTGCCCACGACCTCCATGGCCTCGGCGATCTTCTCGCCGACCTCGGGGTCACCGGCGGAGATGGTACCGACAGAAGCGATCTGCTCCTTGGTCTCGACCGGCTTGGCCTGCTTCTTCATCTCGGCGACGGCGGCGTTAACAGCCTTGTCGATGCCGCGACGAATGGCCAGCGGGTTGGCGCCAGCGGCGACGTTGCGCAGGCCGTCGTTGACGATGGCCTGAGCGAGCAGAGTTGCGGTGGTGGTGCCGTCACCCACGGTGTCGTTGGTCTTGGTGGCAACCTCCTTCACCAGCTGAGCGCCCATGTTCTCGATGTTGTCCTCGAGCTCGATCTCCTTGGCGACGGAAACGCCGTCGTTGGTGATGGTCGGGGCACCGAACGTGCGCTGCAGCGCAACGTAGCGACCCTTGGGACCCATGGTGACGGTAACGGCGTCGGCCAGAGTGTTGACGCCCTTGGCAAGCTTAGCGCGGGCATCGGTGTTGAACGTAATGTTCTTTGCCATGGTAGGTAATCCTCCAAAAGAAATGTGACTCGCGTCGCCGCTTCCGAGTCCTATGCGGCGGGCGCGTTCAAAGACGAATCAGAGATTCTGACGAGACTAGGCCTCGACGACAGCGTAGATGTCGTCGGCGCGCATCAGCAGATACTTCTCGCCGTCGACCTTGACCTCGTTGCCACCGAACTTACCGTAGATGACAACGTCGCCAACCTTGACGTCCATGGGGATGCGCTCACCCTTGTCGTTGACCTTGCCGGCGCCCACGGCAACGATGGTGCCGCGCTGCGGCTTCTCCTGAGCGTTGCTGGCGATATACAGACCAGAAGCGGTCTTCTGCTCGGCCTCGTCGGGCTTGACCAGAACACGATCTGCAAGCGGCTTCAAAGACGACATGCTTGTCTCCTCCTTTTTGGGCCGCGTGGTTATGCCACGCGAATTAACCCTTTTTGTTTGCGTACGCGTTGAATGGTACCCACGAATGGCGGGTTATACAACACGGAGTCAAAAAATCTTATTTTTTGGCACTTAGATTTTCTGAATGCCGGGGGATAACTTAGCGGTGGCCCCCGTGTGGCTCCGGAGGGGCGGGGCATAAGGTTTCCTGCTCGGGCAGTCCTGCTCGCACGAAGGCCACATTAAGCGGCTTTCGGCTCGTGCGGAACTCGCGATAAACCTAATTCCCCCCACCTGGTAGT
>UQZC01000251.1 GCA_900545505.1 uncultured Collinsella sp. | reverse complement strand
CCGCTGCAGCGGCTACGAGAGCCAGCTGCGCGCCATCGTGCGCTTCCTCAACGAATCCAGCGTGCAGGTGGGCTTTGAGATGCCCGAGCTGCCCGTCAACGACACGAGCTCCGACGGCGTCTCCTACAAGCAGATCACCCACAAGCAGCCCAAGAAGGACTCAAAGGCGCTGCTCGAGGGTCGTCCCGTCTACACGGGCGATATGGTGCCCGCCGGCGCGCTCATCGTCAAACTCAAGCGCAGCCCCTATGCCCGCGCCAAGATCCGCTCCATCGATACGTCGCGCGCCCTGAAGGTGCCCGGCGTCGTGGGCGTCTACACCTACGAGGACGTACCCAAGCGCCGCTTTACCATCGCCGGCCAGAGCTATCCGCAGCCTTCGCCTTACGACCGTCTGATTCTCGAGAACCTCGTCCGTTACCAAAACGAAGAGGTGGCAATCGTCGCTGCCGAGACCGAAGAGGCTGCCGACAAGGCACTCAAGCTCATCAAGGTCGACTACGAGGTGCTCGAGCCGCTGCTCGACTTTACCCAGGCGCTCGATAACGACATCGTGGTCCACCCCGAGGGCGACGTGACCTTTATGTTCCCGCAGGGCGGCGACGTGTCCCGCAACCTGGTGTGCAGCGGTACCAGCGATTTTGGCGACTTGGACGAGGCCTTCGCCCAGAGCGACATCGTCTTTGAGCGCACCTACACCAGCCAGGCCACACAGACCGCGCCCATGGAAACCTTCCGCGCCTTCGCGACGACCGATGCGTTCGGGCGTATCTCGGTGACCACCTCCACGCAGGTACCCTTCCACGTGCGCCGCATGGTCGCTCAGTCGCTCGACATTCCGCAGTCGCAGGTGCAGGTCATTAAGCCGCGCATCGGCGGCGGCTTTGGCTCCAAGCAGACGGGCTGCTGCGAGATCTTCGTGGCGTTTGTCACCCAGCAGACCGGCCGTCCGAGCTATTGCTGCTACACCCGCGAGGAGACCATCACCGCGGGCAACTCGCGCCACCAGATGCAGATGACCGTTAAGCTGGGCGCCATGAACGACGGCACCATCACGGCCATCGACCTGCATACGCTGTCCAACGCCGGCGCCTATGGCGAGCATGCCACCACGACGATCGGCCTTTCGGGCCACAAGAGCCTGCCCATCTACAACCACGTGAAGGCGAGCCGCTTTAGCTGGGACGCCGTCTACACCAATACCAACCGCGGCGGCGCGTATCGCGGCTACGGTGCCACCCAGGGCCAGTTTGCCGTGGAGAGCGCCGTCAACGAGCTCGCCGACATGCTGCACATGGACCCCGCCGACCTGCGCCTTAAGAACATTGTGCGCGAGGGCGAGATCATGCCGCAGTACTACAACGAGAAGCTCAACGCCTGCGCGCTCGACCGCTGCCTGCTGCGTGCGATGGACATGATCGGCTGGCGCGATAAGCCGCTGGCCGTCGACCTGGGCGACCGCGTGCGCGCCCTGGGCTGCGCGCTCACCATGCAGGGCTCGGGCATCTCCAACGTGGACATTGCCGGCATCGACATGCGCCTGGAAGAGGACGGCTTCATTACCATCGGCACCGGCGCCACCGATAACGGCATGGGCGTCGATACGATCCTGGCGCAGATTGCCGCCGAGGAGCTGGGCGTTGAAAGCTCGCTGATTGTGGTGCGCGGCGTGGACACCGACGTGTCGCCGTTCGACGCCGGCTCGTACGCGAGCTCGGGCACGTACGTGACGGGACTTGCCGCCAAGAACGCCGCGACCGAGCTGCGTGAGAAGATCTGCGCCAAGGCAGCCCAGATGTGGGGTGTGGACGCCGCCGACGTGGTTTTCGATGGCCAGTACGTGCGTCTGTCCGACGAGCGCGCCGCGCGCGAGCAGAACCGCTACCTCACGCTGCGCGACTTTGCCAACCTGTGCGTCAAGAACATCGCGGGCGGCGACGCGCTGACCTCGCCCGCCCCTGCCCGTTTCGCCTCCGCCGTTTATGGCCGGTATTGCCGAGGTCGAGGTCGACAAGGCCACCGGCAAGGTGACTGTGGTGGACTACGCGGCGGCCGTCGACTGCGGCACCGTGATCAACGAGGCGCTCGCACGCGTTCAGGCCGAGGGCGGCATTGCCCAGGGTATCGGTCACGCGCTCTACGAGATTGTCGAGCACGACGACCGCGGCCGCCTGCGCACCGGCAACTTTATGAGCTACAAGCTTCCCACGCGCCTGGATATCGGCAGCATTCGCGTGGCCTTTGAGCCGAGCTACGAGCCGACGGGCCCGTTTGGCGCCAAGTCGATCGGCGAGGTCGTCATCAATCCGCCGCTCGCCGCTGTGGCCTCGGCAGTGGCGCACGCCACCGGACACCAGGTCCGCTCGCTTCCGATCACGCCCGAGAAGGCCCTGCTGGGGGAGTAGGTGAGGCGACGCATCCGCCGCTCTTTGCCTAGCCCTGGGAAACTGCAGCCCACTTTTCGACCGAATTGTGGGCTGCAGTTTCCGTTTGAGGCCCTCGGCGGAAAGTGCATC
>UQZC01000250.1 GCA_900545505.1 uncultured Collinsella sp. | reverse complement strand
GCAAACCTCGGCTGTGGGGTGGGGGGGGGCGGGTCGGCCCGCCGTTGGTGAGCTCGTCGATGGCGACTTGATAGACGTCGCGCGAGTGTGCAGGGTCGCAGCTCACCGGCGAATCGTCGTCGAGCATACTGTCGATCATGGACCAAGCCTCGTCCTCGTCCATAGCATCTGCGGCTCGAGCGATGGTAGGGACACCATCATCGGCATGACGGCGCTGGAACGCACCAGTCAGGCCGGAAAGGAATGCCGAGGTAGACTGCTCCGCCTGAGCCTGAGAAGCAGTAAGGAGTCGCATCCTGCTGCTGAGCTGGAATCGAGGCGGTCTTGAACTCGCTTTGATGCTGATTGAGATTGGCGGCACCGCCCATGGCATCGGGCTGGAACAGACGCTCTTCACGCTGCGCACGGTACTCGGAGATACCCAGCGAGGCGGCATAGATACCCACGCCCGCCACCGCGCCCACGGCGAAGGGAACCGCACCCGCCACGACCGTCTCGTTCACAGACGAAAACGGCAGCGTCGCGGCATACATAACCACGGGAGCGGCAAGGCCGATCCCGCACGAAAGTCCGGCAAGGACTGCTCGTTGTGTTGCATCAGAAGAAGCCATGAGCTCTCCCCATCTTCCAGCACCCAAATCGCATCATTCAGTTGGCTGCGCGAGAGAAGATGAAGCGGGGCTATGCCCCAAAGCAACGGTATATGGTTCGTTTCATCTGCGTTTTCCGTCGCGAAGCTTAAAAGCTATTATGCGAAACCGCCCTGTCGATTGCAAGCGACGATGTCGGATTGAAACGGGAAACCTGCTGCTTGCCAGTCTTATGGTCAAAAAAGCGCGGAGCGGCGATATGGAAAAGGGCCGAGGCTCAAAGCCCCGACCCTTTATTGCATTGATGACTATCGCCACGTGTGGATGACAACCTAGAACGTCTGCTCGTAGTCGCTGTGCTTTTTGGCCGAACGCACCAGGAACTCCTGGTTGGTGTTGGTGCCCTTAAGACCCTTGATAAACGATGCGGCCGCGCGCTCGGTGTTGTTCATGCCGGCAAGAATGCGACGCAGGCCAAAGACAAACGGACGCATCTGCTCGTCAACCAACAGGTCCTCGTTACGCGTACCGGAGGCAACGGGGTCGATAGCCGGGAAGATGCGGCGATCGGCTAGGTCGCGGTCGAGCTTAAGCTCCATGTTGCCGGTGCCCTTGAACTCCTCAAAGATGACCTCGTCCATCTTGGAACCGGTGTCGATGAGGGCAGAGGCCAGGATGGTGAGCGAGCCACCGTTCTCGATATTACGGGCTGCGCCCAGGAAGCGCTTGGGCGGATACAGGGCCGCCGAATCGACGCCGCCCGAAAGGATGCGGCCTGAGGCGGGCGCCGCCAAGTTGTAGGCGCGGGCAAGACGCGTGATGGAGTCGAGCACCACCACGACATCGCCGCCCAGCTCCACGATGCGCTTGGCGCGCTCGATGACGAGCTCTGCCACACGAGTGTGGTTGTCGGCGGGCATATCGAAGGTCGACGCCACAACCTCGCCCTTGATAGAACGCTGCATATCGGTAACCTCTTCGGGGCGCTCGTCGACGAGCAGGCAGATGAGGTGCACCTCGGGGTTGTTAATCGAGATAGACTGGCAGATCTTCTTGAGGATTGTGGTCTTGCCGGCCTTGGGCGGGGACACGATCAGGCCACGCTGACCCTTGCCGATCGGCGACACGATGTCGATGGCGCGACCGGTAATGGAGTCCTTGCCATGCTCCATGCGCAGCGGCTCGTTGGGATAGACCGGGGTGAGGTCACCGAACTTGGGGCGGTTGCGAATCTGCTCGGGGTCTAGACCGTTGACGGTCGTGATTTTGGCGAGGCCGGCGCGCTTGTCGCCGCCGCGCGAAGGACGAAGCGAGCCCTCGATGACGTCGCCCGTGCGCAGACGCGCGGAGCGGATGAGGTAGGCGGGGACGAAGGCGTCGTCGTTGGACTTCATGTAACCGTGGGCATGGATGATACCGGAGCTGTCCGGACGAATCTGCAGGATGCCCTTGATGTCGCGGAAGCCCTCGGCCTTCGCGGCGGTGACGTAGATCTCCTCGACGAGCTCGGCTTTCTTCTTGCCGGTCGTCTCGATCTCGAACTCTTTGGCCTTCTCGCGCAGTTCGGCGACCTTCATGGCAGCGAGCTCCTCACGCGAAAGCGTGGGCTCGGTGGGGGCGGCGTTGCGCTCCTTGTTGCGCTGTTTGCGATCGCGCTGGCGGTTGCGACGGTCGTTGTTGCGCTCGTCCTTGCGCTCATTGCGCTCGTCGTTGCGCTTGTGCGGGCGACGGTTGGGGCGACCGCCGTCTTCGGCCTCGGCGGGCGCGGCGCCATCGGTTGCGGCGGCGTCGGCATTGGCCGCAGCGGCGTCATTGCCCTCGGCGCCGGAATCGACTTGCGCTTCAACATCAGCCTGCTGCTCGGACGCCTTGGCCTTAGCGGACTTCTTACGACCGCGCTTGGGCTTCTCGGACGCAGGCCGTTCGACGTCCTGG
>UQZC01000249.1 GCA_900545505.1 uncultured Collinsella sp. | reverse complement strand
GGCGACGGTGCGGGCCGCGCACAAAGCGAGCGGAGGCCTTTTGCTGTTTCACCAGATAAAACCTACCAAAATTAACCTGTCCCTTTTTGACAGGTCGGAAGCTAGAGGCGGTAGGGGGCGCCGCTGCGGATGATGGATTCGCGCACCAGGACATCCATGGCGTCGAGGGTGATCTCGGGCATCTCTCGGTACTTTTGCAGCACCGAGAGCTCGGTGCAGGCCAGAATGACGCGGTCGCAGCCGCTACGGGCGAACTCCCACATCACGCGGTCGAACTTATCCATATCGGGCTCACGTCCGGCCTTCACATCATCGTAGATAAGCGACATCACATCGTTCTGACGTTTCTCGCTGGGATAGACAACCTCAACACCCGCAGCCTTACATTCGCGGCCGTAGACGCCCGCGCCCACGGTTCCGTCGGTGCCCATGATGCCAATCTTGTGCACCGGCTCGGCCGGCATACTCAGGTTGGGATCGAACTCGCACTCCCCCATCACCGCACCGGCCAGAGCATAGCGCACCGACTCACGCGGCATGTGGATAATCGGCACCTTCGTAAACGACTGGATCTGGTCGTAGAAGTAGTGTGACGTGTTGCAGGGAATGGCAATGTGCGCACAGCCCAGCGACTCGAGCGCCTGGGCACACTCTTTCATGGTCGCCAGCAGCTTGGCATGCTCGCCGGTCTTAATCGCCAACGTGCGGTCGGGCATGGTCGACTTGGAGAGCACCACCATGTCGATATGTTCCTGATCGCAGGCAGCAGCCGTATGACGCACCACCTGGTCGTAGTAATACGACGTGGCCTCGGCGCCCATGCCGCCGATAACTCCCAGCTTTTCCATCGCCGCCTCCTTGGTGACGCTTGCGCAATTGCGCGTATCATACCCGCGCCCGCCCGATGCAAACCGGACGGGCGCCGCGCTCATCTACTTGTAATACGTCTTGAACAGCTTAAAGTGGCGCAGCTTGGTGTGCCACATGCGCAGCCAGCGGTTAAAGACAAAGTCGCCCTTCATAAACGAAGGGTCGGCGCCCTTGCCTTCCTTGTCCAGGCGATGCACCTTAGCGCGCAGCTCGGGATCCTTGACGTACTTGTCGACGACGCCCATGGGGACGACCATCCACAGGGCCTCGTCCTGAGCCGTCACAAACTCCGGCTCAAACGGACGGTTGAACACATACTCGTCCACCACATACTTGGCAACGTTAAAGCCGCTGTTGGTAACGTAGTAGTTGCTGCGGCCCTGGCGCGTGTTGAAATCGAAGAACTTAAACGAGCCGTCGCGCTCGTCGTACTTAACGTCAAAGTTGGAATAGCCCACAAAGTGAAGGTCCTCGAGCAACTTGCGCACGCCGCCCATGAGCTCGTCGTTGGGCTCGGTAATGATACAGGCATGGTTGCCGACACCGTGGGGCTGATGCTCCTCGAGCAGCACATGGCCCAGGCACATCATGCGCACCTTGCCGTTGCGGTCGGAATAGCTAGTGAGCACGCGCATGTACTCGTCGTTGCCAGGCACGCGATCCTGCAAGATCAGATCGTCGGTGTAGCCGCTGGCATACGAATCGCGAATGACCTGTTCCAGCTCGGCGCGGTCGGCAATCTCATAGGCCTTCTTCTGGCCCTCGAACTCATGCTGCCACCACATGATGCCGTCAGAAGGCTTCAGAATCATCGGGTAAGGAAAATCGATCTGGTCGAGCACTTCGGCAGGCGCCTCACCCTGAGCATTGAGCATCGCCTTGGTAAAGGTAAACGTGTGCGGATAGGGCACGCCATGCTTCTCGCACAGCTCGTAGAAGATCTCCTTCTTCTGACACTGCTCAAGCATGCTATAGGGAGCGTAAGGCGCGACGATGTTATCCGCCAACTCATGGGCATCCTTGGCCTGAGCCACGAGGGCAACATAGTTATCGCCACAGCCCACAAGGACAATCGTCTTATCGGCATGCGCTTGGGCAATGCCGTTGACGGTCCTGAGCATCACGGGCATGGTATCGATATCCACGTTGGGCGTGTAGTCGATAATCTGGCTGCGGTACGCGGGACCCGTCTGGTACTTGCCAAAAACCAGACTCTTGACCTGGTACTCCTCGTAGAAGGCGCGCGCCACCGAATAGGCGTTGATGTCGCCACCGAGCAGCACGGGAATGAACTCGCGCTCTGTAAACTGCAATGCCATGGAAACTTCCTATCATGAACTGCCCACACAACGGGCGGTCTTTGCGCAACTGATTTATTCTAGCGTGCCAAACCGCCGGCGCCCAAAGCTCCACCGTATCTATGGCAATCGACGTAATCGTCCAGCACGAAGGCCAGCACGAAGACGGCGCTCACCGTTGTATGACAATGGGCAATGAACCTACCGTTGTTGTAGGATTCAGCGTATTGACATCTTCGAGCGAAAGGCGCACACGTGCCCCAAGACCATCCGACCGATAATCCCATCCTCAATGCCGCGAGGCGCGAGCTGGCGGAACGTGCGAAAGCGACCGCTCCCACGAATTTAAAATCGGGGGCAAAAAGTTCTTG
>UQZC01000248.1 GCA_900545505.1 uncultured Collinsella sp. | reverse complement strand
AGTCGCTCGTGGGCGCACTGTACCTGGATGCCGGCTGGGACGTTGCGGCGGAGTTTATCCATCGTACGCTTAAGCCGCATTTGGCTTCCGAGCGCGCCGAGCATCCCGCGAACCCCAAGTCGTTTTTGCAGGAGTGCGTGCAAGCCGACGGTCACGAGCCCCCGGCGTATAAGCTCGTTGGCTCCGAGGGCCCGGCGCATGCGCCCACCTTTACCGCCGTGGTGCTCATCGATGGCATTCGCCAGGGTCGCGGCACCGGTTCCTCTAAGAAGGAAGCCGAGGGAGCCGCCGCGCTCGAAGCGCTCGACCGCATGGGTTACACCACCAACGGCGTGATTCTGAACAAGAAGCACGTGTAAGCGAGGAACCGTGTATCTCAAGTCCCTCACGCTCAAAGGGTTCAAGTCGTTTGCCGACCGCGCCCATATGACGTTTGAGCCGGGCCTGACCGTCATCGTCGGTCCCAACGGCTCGGGAAAATCGAACATCTCCGACTCAATTCTGTGGGTCCTGGGCGAGCAGAGCGCCAAGCAGCTGCGCGGCCAGGCCATGGAGGACGTCATCTTCTCGGGCTCGTCAGCGCGCAAGCCGGTGGGTGTCGCCGAGGTCACGCTGGTGCTCGATAACTCGGACCATATGCTGCCCGTTGATTTTGACGAAGTCGCCATCACCCGTCGCATGTATCGCTCGGGCGAAAGCGAGTACCTCATCAACTCGAGTCCGTGCCGCCTGATGGACATTCAGGACATCCTGCACGATTCGGGCCTGGGCAAGGATACGCATTCCATCATCAGCCAGGGCAAGCTCGACGCCATTTTGCAGAGCCGCCCCGAGGAGCGCCGCGCCCTCATCGAGGAGGCCGCCGGCATCTCCAAGCACAAGCGCCGCAAGGAGCGTGCGCTCAAAAAGATTAAGTCGATGGACGAGCATCTGACGCGTGCCCGCGACATCAATAAGGAAATCGCCCGTCAGCTGCGGCCACTGGAGCGTCAGGTCGATCGCGCGCGCAAGTACAAAGAGCTGTCCTCGCGCGCGAACGAACTTACGCAGATGCTGGCCGTCGACGAGCTTCGTTCGCTGCAGTCGCAGTGGAACGACCTGGAGAGCCGCTCTAAGGAGGGCGCCGCCGAACTTGAGCTTGCGCAGTACCGCTTGGGCGAAAAGGAGCGCGAGCTCGAGAAGCTCCAAGTTATGCTCGAGGAAAAAGGCCTGTTTGTGGGCGATCTGGGCGAGCAACGCCGCCATATGCAAGATGTGGTCGGTCGCATTAACTCAGACATGCGTCTGCTCGAGGAAAAGGGCCATAACATGGTGTCGCGCCTGTCCGACATGCGCGGGCAGATTTCGAGCTCCGAGCATCAGCGTCGTCGTGTGGTCGAGGAGCTCGAGGACGCACGTGCTCAGCTCGAGGAAGTGACCGGCGCGCATATGCAGGTCCAGGAGGACGTTGACGCCGCTGGTCCTGCCGCCGCCGAGCTCCACGAGCGGCGCGTTGCGCTCGACATTCAGATTTCGCAGCTTACGCGCGAGCAGCGCGATGTGCAGCGCGTTGCCGATAATGCTGCGCTCGAGCTCGCCAAGGTGAAGGATTCGCTTTCCAATGCCGAGGTCGAGGACAACATGTATGCCTCGCGCCTGGAGCAGATCGATGAACAGCTCGAGGAGGTCACGGCCTCGCTCGAGACCCGTCGCGACCGCGCCGAGGAGCTTGAGGGCGCTCTTGAGGAGGCGCGCCAGGCTCAGGTCGATGCGCGTGAGGCCACCGAGGTCGCCCGTGCGGCCCTGAAGGACTTGCGTAATCGTGAGAGCGAGGCGCGCAACAAGTTATCCGAGGTGCGCTCGGAGCTTGCCAGCCAAAAGAAGCTTGATGCGCGCATGGCCGACAGCTCGCCGCTCGTGAGCCGTCTGGTGGGTGCGCTGGGCGATGACGTAACGGGTCGCCTGGGCGATGTGCTCGAAGCCCCGCGCGAGCTTGAGGGCCTGGTTGAGCAATTGCTCGCCGGCGATATCGATGCGCTTCTGTTCGACGATACTTCCGCGCTTGAGCGTGCCGGTCGTGCGGCTCTGGACCAAAAGAAGGCCTCGGGCGAAGCACTGCTGGTGGCGCGCGACGTGAGCGGCTCTACCGCCGCTGAGGGCGCTGCCGGTATCCGCCTGGTTGATCGTCTGTCCGTGCGCGCAGGCTACGGACCCGTCGTCGAGGCGCTGCTCGGCGGCTATTACGTGGTCGATGACTTGGCTGCCGCGCTGTTGGCGCCGGTCGTTGACGGTGTGACCTATGTGACTCCCGATGGCGCCCGCGTAAGCTGTGGCGGCCTGGTGCGCGTGGGCCTCGATGCTGGCGAGGCCTCGGGTGCTCTGGAGCGTAAGCGTCGCATTCGCGAGCTGGAGGGGCTTGAGCCCGATCTGGCTGCCGTGTTTGAGCATGTGTCGGATCAGGTCGTCGAGGCCAATGCGGCCGTCGAAGAGGCGCGTGCCGCTGAGGGCGATGCCGCCGGCGAGATCGCCCGTCTTGAAGGCGAGCGCCGCTCGCTGCTCTCTGAG
>UQZC01000247.1 GCA_900545505.1 uncultured Collinsella sp. | reverse complement strand
GGCTCAATTCCAGTTGCGGGGCGCTTACGTTTGCCCAGATAAAACCGACCAAAATAAGCCTGTCTTTTTTTGCAGGTTAGTCCCAGAAGCTGTCTTCTTCATCCTCGGACTTGGGGCCGCGGTCGACATACATCTTATGGGTGCGCTTCTCCATCACAAAGGCAAGAATCGCAAACAGCAGGATGCCGCCGGCGAAAAGGATGGCAAAACCGGTGCGGGTGCCAAACAAAAAGGAAAAAACTGCGTCCATTGGGTGCCTTCTTGCGTAGTTGGGTTGGGTCGTAAACGCTCATAAGTATATACTTGCCCATACATGTACAAGGTTGCAACCTAAATGGAATGTATATCGCCGGAGGATCTTATGCTTGATATCAAGTTTGTTCGCGAGAACCCCGATGCCATCGATACCGCCATGGCAAATCGCCAGACGTCTTGGGATCGCGAGAAGTTCTTTGAACTCGACGACGAGCGCCGTGCCGTCATCACCGAGGTCGAGGAGCTCCAGGCCACGCGTAACGCCGAGTCCAAGAAGATTGGCGCCCTGATGAAGGAGGGCAAGAAGGACGAGGCCGAGGCCGCCAAGGAGGCCGTGCGCGCCGTCAACGAGAAGATCGACGGTCTGGCCGAGCGCCGTACCGCTCTTGAGCAGGAGCAGTACGATTTCATGGCTCACCTGCCCAACATTCCGTGCGAGGCCACCCCGTACGGTAAGGACGAGGACGAGAACATCGAGCGTCGCCGCTGGGGCACCCCGCGCGAGTTCGACTTCGACTTTAAGCCGCACTGGGATCTGGGCACCGATCTGGACATCCTCGACTTCGAGCGCGGCAACAAGCTCTCCGGTAGCCGCTTCACCGTTCTCGGTGGCGCCGGCGCCCGCCTGGAGCGCGCCCTTATCAACTTCTTCCTGGACACGCACACGAGCCGTGGCTTCAAGGAGTGGTGGCCGCCCATCGTCGTCAAGCGTCAGACCATGTTCGGTACGGGCCAGCTGCCCAAGTTTGAGGACGACGCCTATCACGTCTCGGGCGACAACTTCCTGATCCCTACCGCCGAGGTCGTACTGACTAACCTGCATGCTGGTGAGGTTCTGGACGCCGACACTCTGCCTCGCCGCTACACTGCCTTCACCCCCTGCTTCCGCGAGGAGGCCGGTTCCGCTGGTCGCGACACCCGCGGCATCATTCGCCAGCACGAGTTCGACAAAGTCGAGATGGTCAAGTTTGCCAAGCCGGAGGAGTCCGACGAGGAGCTCGAGAGCATGACCGCCGAGGCCGAGTACCTGCTGCAGCAGCTGGGCCTGCCGTATCGCGTGATTAGCCTGTGCACCGGCGACCTGGGCTTCTCTGCCCGTCAGACCTACGACATCGAGGTTTGGCTGCCGAGCTACAACGCCTACAAGGAGATCAGCTCCTGCTCCAATTGCGGCGACTTCCAGGCCCGTCGCGCCAACATCAAGTATCGCGACCCCGAGAACTTCAAGGGCTCGCGCTACCTGCACACCCTTAACGGTTCCGGTCTGCCGGCTGGTCGTACCATGGCTGCCATTCTGGAGAACTACCAGAACGCCGACGGCACCATCACGATCCCCGAGGTTCTGCGTCCCTACATGGGCGGCCTCGAGAAGATCGAGCCGGTCGCGTAAGCTAGCTGCATAGGCGATTTGCGAGGGCGCTCCTTTTAGGGGCGCCCTTTTTGTGTGCGGCTATACCATGCCGTGCGGACAGCTCGATAGAAAACACACGAACAAACGTTCTGTATACATGCATTTACCTGCTATGCTTTTGCTAGCTAAGAGCAAGAGAAAGGGGATGTGATGGAGCTGTTCGATGAGAGGGTTGTTTTGTTCCAGAGCGATGAGGGTGGGGAGCACCTGCTGGTAACGTGCGAGCCGTCGGGTATGGGTGGCTTGGTGGTTCGGCAGACGAGCGAGGGACCATTGACGCAATGGTGCTATGAGGAGTCGCCGCATGTGGTCGAGACGTTTGTGGCGCATGAGGCGCTTGTTGTCCTTGAGCACTTCTATGGCGTTGGAACTTCTAATCAGGTGGCCCGAATGCTGAGTATCTCGTTTGCCGACTACGACTGTGCGCAACGGGTGCGGTCGCTTCTGGGGGAGCTTGGCGCCGGGTTCGATGTGATCGAAAAGCCAATCGATCGTACGGGGAACGGCGGTATATGCGGAGCAGCATGACAAAACTGCGTTCCACAAAAAAGTTTGAGATTGTGCTTGACTCCAATAAGCTAAAGTGGTTTTATATGTCTTGCGCTGCGGCGTTACCTCAGCTGGATAGAGGGTCTGACTACGAATCAGAACGTCATAGGTTCGAATCCTATACGCCGCACCAATCGAACTTGAAGCCTCCGGCAACGGGGGCTTTTCTTTTATGGCAACACCGCATGGATTCGAACCTCGGTCGAGGCACGAACGGTTTAATCACTACTTCGTAAAATTTTTTCAAATTATCGCTTGACCCATCGGGGGCTCGCGTGCATAATAATCCGTGCGTTGCGGCGTTACCTCAGCTGGATAGAGGGTCTGACTACGAATCAGAACGTCATAGG
>UQZC01000246.1 GCA_900545505.1 uncultured Collinsella sp. | reverse complement strand
GTCGCTCGATAGCGCAATCGTCAAGTTCAAATGCGGAAAGGTCGCCGGCCTCCTGGGCCGCAGCAAGCGCAGCGCGTACCAGCTCTTCAATCTTCTCGGGCATAGATCCTCCTTGTGTTAAAGCCCCCGAGCTCTTGGTCACTCGTAGGGCAAAAGCCAGAGTTTGTAGCACTCTATCACAAGCGACGGGCACTGTCGCAGGGTAAAGCTAATAGATATTGCATATGCACAAAAATGACTACAGCTTGTATGGAGTCACTCAAAGATGCCGGTCTGCCTGCAGATTATGCAGGCGTTGAAAATGCATAAAGGTGTGAATGAGCTACGTCTGTTATCGAATACTCTTACCTATCAGAGTTGTGTGCTTTTCCTGCATAAAGTACGGGTTTGCGCACGTCAGCGTGTTATTCTAGACATACGTAAATTCGTATAAGTTGGAGGTAGCATGTTCTCAATCGGTCAACACGTCATTCATCCGGGCCAGGGAGTCTGCACCGTCGTCGGTTTTAGGGACGACACGCCGCAGCCCATGCTGCTGCTCGAGACCAAGCAGGGACATGCGCAGACGATCCTCATGTACCCCGTGGCGCAGGCCGACCGTCTGCACGCCGCCATCTCTCAGCAAGATGCCGAGCACTTGCTGAGCCACTATGACGAGCTTGAGTGCGACACCTTTACCGAGCGCAACAGCTCGCTTGAGGAGACACACTTTAAGCAGCAGCTCAAACTGGGCGCGCCCGAGACGGTCCGCGTGGCAAAGACCATGATGCACCGCATTCGCCAGGCCGAGGAAGCTGATAAAAAGCCCAGCTCCTACTACATGCGCGTACTCAAGGAGGCCAAGCGCCGCTCCATCGAGGAGTTCGCCGTGGCCTTGGGCGTCACCGAGGAGGCCGCCGAAGCCCGCCTAGCCCAAGCCGCCCTCAACTAACCCATCCGCGCCAAAAACCACCACAAATGGAACAGGCACCTTTGTGGTGGTTTTCTTGTTCTAGTAGTATTCATTCTTATCGATACCCACGAGCACAAGGAGTCTCTTATGGCAGAGCCGCTTACCGCTGGAATCACCCGCGACCGTGCGTTCGAACTGCTCAACGAGCACAACAAAGATCCGTTCCACATCACCCACGGCGAGACGGTCGAGGGCACCATGCGCTACTTTGCGCGCGAGTTCGACCCAGAGAACGAGGAGTTTTGGGGCATCGTCGGTCTGCTGCACGACCTGGATTGGGAGGAGCATGAGGACGACCCCATGAACCACACCATCTATGCTGCCGAGATTCTTGAGGGCGAAGGTGCGTCTCCCGAGCTCATTCGCGCCATCCAGACGCACACGTCGGACTTCAACACCTCGCTGCCCAAACCCGAGCTGCAGATGGAAAAGATCCTGTTTGCCTGCGATGAGCTCACCGGCTTGATCGGCGCTGCAGTCATCATGCGCCCGAGCAAGAGCGTTATGGACTTTACGACCAAGTCGCTCAAGAAGAAGTTCAAGGACAAGCGCTTTGCCGCCGGCTGCTCGCGCGACGTGATTTCGCAGGGCGCCGAGATGTTGGGCTGGGAGCTCCCCGAGCTCTTTGACCGCACCATCGCGGCCATGCAGTCCTTCGCCCCCGACCGCGATACCTTCCAGGCATAACCGCCCACGCCACCTAAAACCACCACGAAGGGGACAGGCACCTTTGTGGCGGTTTTCGTTTACGAGGGGTTTAGGGGCGGACCTGGCCGGTGCCGCGGAGCTTGTATTTGTAGGTGGTGAGGGCCTCGGCGGCGAAGGGTCCGCGGGCGTGGAGCTTTTGGGTCGAGATGCCGATCTCGGCGCCCAGGCCAAACTCGCCGCCGTCGGTGAAGCGCGTGCTGGCGTTGGCGTACACGGCCGAGGCATCGACCGCATCCAGGAAGCGCTCGCAAGCATCCGTGTCCTCGGCAACGATGGCCTCGGAGTGCATCGTGCCGTAGCGGTTGATGTGTGCGATGGCCTCGTCCTCGCTTGCCACGACCTTCACGCTCATCTCGAGAGCCAGGTACTCGCGACCCCAGTCCTCCTCAGTCGCGGCGACGTAGTCATCACCCTCGGCAAGCCCGCCATCGGAGCATGCGGCGCAGGTTGCCTCGTCGCCGTGAATGAGCACGCCGTGGTCGTGCAGCACGGCAACGACCGCAGGCAAAAACGCATCGGCCACAGCATGGTCGACCAGCAGCGACTCGGCGGCATTGCACACGCCTACGCGCTGGGTCTTGGCATTGACGATAATGTTGAGCGCCTTATCAAAGTCGGCGGATTCATGCACGTAGATGTGGCAGTTGCCAGTGCCCGTCTCGATCACCGGCACAAGCGACTCGCGCACGCAGCGCTGGATCAGGCCTGCACCGCCGCGCGGAATGAGCACGTCGACGATACCGCGGAGCTTCATGAGCTCGCCAGTGGCTTCGCGGTCGGTGGACTCGATCATCGACACGGCCTCGCGCGGGAAGCCCTTGGCCTCGAGCGCATCGGCCAGCAGCTCGGCGATCATGGCACACGAGTGATAGGCCAGCGAGCCGCCGCGCAGAATGCAGGCGTTGCCGGTGCGGATGCAGAT
>UQZC01000245.1 GCA_900545505.1 uncultured Collinsella sp. | reverse complement strand
AGGAGCCGGTGGAGCCCGAAACCGAGCTACGGGCGGTATTTTGGCCGCTCACGCCCGAGACGGGACGCACCATGGCGCGCGTCTGATCGGAAAGCTCGCGAGTCTTGGTGGCGCCCAGCTCACCGGGGGCACCGATGATGCGCGTGGGCTCCGAGACGTTGACGGCACGGCCCGACAGGTAGCTGTTGAGCACCTGACGCAGCTCGTCGGCGGTCTGGAAGCGGTTTGCCGGGTCTTTCTCCATGCACTTGAGGATGATGCGCTCAAGGTCGGCGTCGACACCGGAGTTGATCTGGCTCGGCGGAATAGGCAGCTCGTTGACCTGCTTGAGTGCGACCGAGATGGCGTCGTCACCGTCAAAGGGAACGCGGCCGGTGGCGCACTCGTACATCACGACGCCCAGCGAGTAGATATCCGAGGTGGGGCCGAGGTCCTGACCGCGGGTCTGCTCGGGGCTGACGTAGTGGGCGGTTCCCAGCACGTTGTTGTCTTGCGTGAGGTGGCTGTTCTTGGCACGCGCGATGCCAAAGTCCATCACCTTGATGTTGCCGTCGGGCAGCACCATGATGTTCTGCGGCTTAATGTCGCGGTGGATGATCTCGTGCTTGTGGGCGACCGAAAGCGCAGAGCTGATCTGCGAGCCGATCTGGGCGACCTTCTTGGGGTCGAGGGCGCCGTGGCTCTTGATGCCGCTCTTAAGGTCGGTGCCGCGCAGGTACTCCATGACGATGTAATAGGTGTCGCCGTCCTTGCCCCAATCGTAGACGCCCACGATATAGGGGGAGGAGAGACCGGCTGCTGCCTGGGCCTCCTGCTTAAAGCGTGCGGCGAAGGTTGCGTCGCCGGCATACTGCGGCAGCATGATCTTGACGGCGACCGTGCGGTCGAGGACCTGGTCCTGTGCACGGTAGACGGTCGCCATGCCGCCCGTTCCCACCTTATCCTTGAGGAGGTATCTTCCCCCGAGGACCCTCTGTTCCATTCCTGCTCCTAACATAACTATTCGCTCAACGATGTGTGTAGTACCTACGATGTGGCCGCTGGGGCCGTGTGGCGCGTTGCCGCTAACTCTTCGGCCGCGGCGCGCCTCGGGTGTCCGATTCGATCATGGGCATCACGCTCCCTGTGCAGCAAGCGCCGCGGTCAGGACGATACCGGCAATCTTGGCGGCCTTGACGTCATGCTTGTCGAAATCCTCCAAGGCCACCGAGATGGCGACCGTGGGTGAATCGTAAGGTGCAAAGCCAACGAACATAGAGTTGACGTTGGTGCCGCCGGTCTCGGCCGAGCCGGTCTTGCCGGCGACCTTGACGCCGGGGATCTGGGCATCGGTGCCGGTGCCGGACTGGACGACGGCAAGCATGGCCTGCTTGACCTGGTCGGCCGTGGCGGAGCTGACGGCCTGCCCCAGCGAGCGGGACTGCGTGGTCTTGACCACGGTTCCGTCCGGGGCAAGTACCTGGGCTACAAAGTACGGGTCCATGACCACGCCACTGTTGGCGATGGCGGCGGCAATCACGGCGTTTTGCATGACGGTGGTCTGCGGGCCGGGCGTGTGGTCCATGCCGACAGGCTGGCCGGCGCCGGCCCAGGCGGTCTCCCACTCGGTCATGAGCGACGGGTCGGCCATGATGGAGGCCGCGGAGGTCAGGTCCTGGCCGAGCTTTTGGCCGTAGCCAAAGGCGTTGGCAAACTGCACGAGCGTGTTTGCGCCAACTTCGTTTGCCACCTGGCCAAAGACGACGTTGGAGGACACGGCAAAGGCCTGCTGCAGGCTGATGGTGCCGTAGCTCTCGTTGGCATAGTTGGTGACCGGTGCGTTGCCGATGTCCATGGAGCCGGGCGCCTGGTAGGTGCTGGTAAGGCTGGCGGTACCGGTCTCGAGTGCCGCGGAAAGCGTAACGACCTTAAACGTTGAGCCCGGCGTGTACAGCGCGTCCATGGCGCGATTGTACATGGAGCCGTCCTCGCCGCCGCCCGTCTGCAGCAGGGCATCGATGTTGGTGTTGTCGTAGGTGGGCGAGCTGGCACATGCGAGCACCGCGCCGGTACGCGGGTCGATGACCACTACAGCGCCCTTAAAGCCCTTGAGTGCCTGCTCGGCCGCCGTCTGGATACGCGAGTCGATGGTGAGCTTGGCGGTGTTGCCCGGCTGGGTCTGGCCCGCGAGCGACGCGATGGCGTTGTTCCAGCTAGAGTAGTCCTTAGAACCGGTGAGCGTGTCGTTCATGACGCTCTCGATGGCGGTGGTGCCATACTGCTGGCTCACGTAGCCAACCACGTGCGCTGCCAGGTTACCGTTGGGGTAGGAGCGTACGTAGGTGCCGTCCTCCTGCTGCAGCGACTCGGCCAGCGTCACGCCGTCGGACGTGATGATGGAGCCGCGCTGGATGTACTTGGAGCGGGCGATGGTGTGGTTGTTGGTCGGCATGTCCTGATAGTCCTTGGCCTTAATGACCTGGACATAGGTGAGGTTCCCGATAAGGATGGCGAACAGCGCCGTAAAGGCGAGCACCGCGCGGGTTAGACGGTTGGCGAGCGCAACGCGGCCGAGCACACCGGATTCAGGCGTGTCGAGCAGGCGACGTCGCATGCGCG
>UQZC01000244.1 GCA_900545505.1 uncultured Collinsella sp. | reverse complement strand
GCCCCGATGGCACCCAGTCCGACGAGCAGGGCGGCAACGCGCTTGCGGCTGGCAAGCATACCGATGCAGACCTTGGCGTCGTCAAAGCCCTTGACGTTGTTGAAGACCATCGCCGGACCCTCTTTGGTCGGGCGCATGACGGTGCCGCCAGCACCGACGTGACGGTAGACGCCCGAGACCTCGGCATCGGGATCGACCTGGGTGTCGGTCTCGAGCAGCTGGCCCGGCATCTCACGCAAAAAGTCGAGCGCGGAACGCAGGTCGTGGATCTGGGAAGCATCGGTAGTGGACATGGCGTACTCCTTTCGGGAGAGTGTCCGGCGACGGGGTGCCGCCGGACGGGGTAACGTAATGGGGCCGCGGCGCTCACAAATGGAGCGCTCGACCACTCGAAGTTCAAGCGCTTGGCTGCTTACAGCCGGGGCGCTCGACCGCTTACATCAGGCCAAAGAGGTGGAACCAGGCGGCCTCGACCAGCACGACGACAAAGACGACCGCGGTGAGGGGGATGCCCGTGCGCATAGCCTCTTTGGAGGTGTAGCCGCCGGCGTCCTTGCCTTCGCCGATAAGGATCGGCAGGTTATGGAACGGCAGGATGTAGTGGATGTTGATGGACGTGAAGACGATGAGCGCCACGGCGAGTGGGCTCACGCTGGAGCCGGCGGCAAAGCTGATAAATGCCGGCACGCACACGCCGAGCACGGCCATGACCGAGCCCATGAACATGTGGATGATCATGGAAAGCGCGGCGACGAGCAGGGCGAACAGGAAGATGTTCTCAGGCACGGAGCTGGGGAGCACGACGTCGGCGATCCAGGCGTTCATGCCGGTGGCACCGCCCACGGAGCCCACGGCCATGGCGGCCGTCAGGAACATGAGGGACTTGATGTCGACAGCGTTCCAGCTGGCGGGAGTGAAGACTTCGCCGATGATGGGCATGGCGAGAGCAACGCCAATGGCCAGGGTGACCCAGCCGATATAGTCGCCCGAGACGGTGAGCCACAGCGCGATGGCGATGACAAGCCACACGATGGTGCGGATCTCCTTGACGGAGAGCTTGCCGAGCGCGGCCTGCTTGGCCACGATCTGCTCGCGATCGTAGACGAGCTCCTTGCTGGGCTTAAAGAGGAAAAGGCCCAGGAACAGGGTGCACAGCAGCGCAACCAGCATAGGCACGCTCATGTACAGGAACCAGTCGACGAAGGACGGGCTCATGCCGCCGGCCTCGGCACTGTACTGCGCAACGAGCGGGTTAAGCGTGGAGTCGCCCGTCAGGAAGAACATGGAACCCGGGGCGGCAGCGGCAAACACGAGGAAGCCGAGCTTGCCCTTGTCGTCGTCACCGTAGCCGGCGGACTCGGCGATGACCGAGACGACGGCGAGGATGAGGAAGGCGCGGGGGAACGGATGCGGGATCAGCAGCGACAGCACAAAGGTGAGCGCGAAGATCGAGATGATGAGCGACTTGGCGTCGCGCACGAACTTGAGCATGAACGCGTAGGCGATGCGCTCGCCCAGGCCCGACTCCTTGACCGCGCTGGCGATGAGGTAGGCGCCGATGACGAGCCACATGGTGGCCTTGGTCCACGAGCTAAACGTGGAGGCGACCGTCGCCGAGATGCTCGCGGCGCCCGTGTCGTCCACGCACACCTTGAACAGGACGAGCAGTGCGCAGTAGAGCAGGCCCACAAAGCCCGGCTGTGCCACGCCGCATGCCCAGAACACCACCGTGGCGAGCGTCAGTGCCAGACAGGTCTGACCGCCGACCGTGAGCTCGACCGTCGAGCTCAGCTCCGCCAAAGGAAGAAACTTCACCAGCAAAAAGACAACGATACCCAGCACAAAGCCAATTTCGCGCTTGGTGATCTTAAACGCCTTCTTTTCCGCTTCCATCTCCCCACCTTTCTTGTTGGGGGCGCTCCGAATTCGCAGCCATGTTGCCGCTTAAAAAGGGGCGCCCGTTATCGGACACCCCTTACGTTGCGCTGTGTTGCGGCAATACAGTCAAGCGGATTTTTTGGATGAGAAGCGATTCCCTAGACAAAAACCGTCACAACATTCGACGCTTTTCCTCGTTTTCGAGATTTTCGCCGAATGTTGTGACGGTTTGGATGTGGCAAAGGGACTGTCTTTTTTACATAGCGAGGGCCGTGCGGATGAATGGGTCGCCGAGGGCCTCGCGGAGCCAGGGGGCCAGCTGCTCGGGGTGACCCTGCAGGTAGCCTTTGAGCTCGGACGGAGCCACGCGACGCACTTCCGAGATCTCCTCTTGGTTGATATGCAGCTCGCCCGGCTCAACATGGGCAAGGTAGACCTCGCACCATTCGCACTCGCAGCGACCGTCGCCGTGGTCCTCGCGGTACACCACGTGTCCGAGGTGCTTGAGCTGATCGGGCTCGCGCGTAATGCCGAGCTCTTCGTTGATGCGGCGCGCCGTGGCGGCCGCGACGTCTTCCCCGGGGAGCGGATGGCCGGCGCAGCTATCGGCCAGCACCCCGCCCCACAGGCGCTTGAGCGGACTGCGGCGACAGAGCAGCAGGCGCGCGTCTTCGCCCCGGCCCTCGACCAAAAGCGTCAGAAATGCCTGATGCAGGATGCCCTCACCAGCATGGGCCTCG
>UQZC01000243.1 GCA_900545505.1 uncultured Collinsella sp. | reverse complement strand
TCAAGAACAGCCTGACCACCCTGCCCATGGGCGGCGGCAAGGGCGGCTCCGACTTTGACCCCAAGGGCAAGTCCAACAACGAGATCATGCACTTCTGCCAGTCCTTCATGACCGAGCTCTATCGCCACATCGGCCCCAACACCGACGTTCCCGCCGGCGACCTGGGCGTTGGCGGCCGCGAGGTTGCCTACCTGTTCGGTCAGTACAAGCGCCTGACCAACGAGTGGACCGGCGTTCTTACCGGCAAGGGCCTCTCCTTTGGCGGCTCGCTCGCCCGTACCGAGGCCACCGGTTACGGTCTGGCCTACTTTGTGGACGAGTACCTCAAGAGCCGCGGCGACTCCTTCGAGGGCAAGAACGTCGTCGTTCACGGCTCCGGCAACGTCGCTATCTACGCGGTCCAGAAGGTCACTCAGCTCGGTGGCAAGGTGCTCGCCTGCTCCGACACCCATGGCTGGGTAGAGGATCCCGACGGCATCGACTACACCGTGCTCGAGCACATCTACAACAAGAAGCGCTCTGGCCACGACAAGGGCGTTACGCTCGCTATGTACGTTGACGAGAAGCCTAACGCCGTGTGGCACGAGGGCGATGGCCGCGGCGTGTGGCAGCTTCCCTGCGATATCGCGCTGCCCTGCGCTCGCGAGAACACGCTGCTGCTCGAGGACGCCCAGGCGCTCGTCGCCAACGGCTGCAAGGTGGTCGGCGAGGGCGCGAACATGCCCACGACCATCGAGGCCACGACCTACTTCCAGAAGAACGGCGTCGCCTTTATGCCCGGTAAGGCTGCCAACGCCGGCGGCGTGCTCGTGTCCGGCCTGGAGATGAGCCAGAACGCCGAGCACCTGTCCTGGACCTTCGAGGAGGTCGACGGCAAGCTCGAGCAGCTCATGCGCGGCATGTTCCACAACGTGGACGACACCGCCAAGGAGTACGGCCAGGAGGGCAACTTTGTCATGGGCGCCAACATCGCCGGCTTCTTGAAGGTCGCCGACGCTATGCTCGCCCAGGGCGTCTGCTAAATCTTCGCTCGACATAGCATCGCTGAAGGCTCCCAGCTATCCGGCTGGGAGCCTTTTCTATCCCGGAGGACTCCTCATAACTTGCGGTGATATACGGACTGTTTTGCGTTCCAGAACGGCTAATCAGTCCGTATATCACCGCAAGTTATGGATGGGTGGGGGGATTTTGTCCTAAAACGGTGTGCGGCCCCTCGTTTGGTACACTTAAAAGTACTGGACAAGTGAAGAGATGGGGGAGAACGTGCTCAAGTTCGGTACCTACGTCCGTGTTGGAAACGCGGCCGAAGCCTATGAGCTCTTACAGAAGAACCGCAACAACAAGATTGTGGGCGGCGGCATCTGGATGCGCCTGGGTTCGCGTCGCGTGGCGACGGCGATTGACCTTTCGGCCTGCGGACTCGATCAGATCGAGGAGACCGAGACCGAGTTTCGCATCGGCGCCATGTGCACCCTGCGCCAGCTCGAGCGCCATGTCGAGCTCAACGCGCTTGTCAACAACGTCTTTGAGTTCGCCGTCCACGATATCGTGGGCGTGCAGCTGCGCAATACCGCCACGGTGGGCGGCAGCATCTACGGCCGCTTTGGCTTCTCGGACGTTCTCTCGGCTTTCCTGGCGCTCGATTCCTATGTTGAGCTGACAGGCGCCGGCCGCGTGCCGCTCGCCGAGTTTGTCGACATGGGCTACGTGCGCGACGTGATCGAGCACGTGGTGGTCGTTAAGCACGATTACCGTGCGAGCTACGAGGCCGTGCGCAAGGCCGCGACCGACTTCCCCTCCTTAAACGTCACCGCCGCCTGGTGGGACAACACCTGGCACGTCACCGTGGGCGCCCGCCCACTGCGCGCGACCCTGCTGCAGGGCGAGGCATGCGGCCTGGTGAACGAGCGGCCTTCCGAGGACGAGCTGCGTGCCCTGGCCGCGTCCGTACGCACACTGAGCTACGGCACCAACATGTGGGGCTCGGCTGACTATCGCCGTCGCATCTCGGCCCCGCTGGCGATTCAGGCTGTGCGCCGCGCCGCCGGCATCGAGCTTTCTGCCGCGCTTGCCCGCGAGCTCGAGACCGTGCAGGTCCCCAAGTTTGCCACGGACGAGTATTCCTGCCGCCGCGTGCCCGGCGTCGATTCTAGCGAGGTGCGCTAATGGCTGCCAAACTCATCGATCTTTCCTTTACGCTCAACGGCCGTAAGGTCAAGGTTCAGATTGCCCCCGACACCATGCTCTTTGCGCTGTTGCGCGAGCAGGGCTGCGCGTCGGTGCGCTGCGCCTGCGAAACCACCAACTGCGGTTTGTGCACGGTGTGGCTTGACGGCGACCCGGTGCTGAGCTGCTCGGTTCCCGCCGCGCGCGTCGAGGGCCATACCATCACCACGCTTGAGGGCCTTAAGGCCGAATCCGAGGCACTGGCCCGTGCGATGGCTGCCGAAGGTGCCGAGCAGTGCGGTTTTTGCGCCCCCGGCCTCATCATGAACGTGCTGGCGCTTGCCCGCGCCGCCAAGGAGGACCCGAGCCTCGTCGCCACGCGCGAGGAGCTCTCGCGCCAGCTCGCCGGCAACCTGGTTGGCCGTCTGTCCTTTGGCCAGATCATCGACAAGCTCGGCGCC
>UQZC01000242.1 GCA_900545505.1 uncultured Collinsella sp. | reverse complement strand
CGGGTAGGTCACGAGCGGCCACGCGGTGGACTCCTCGGCCATCATCATCACGTCAGGGTAGTGTGCCTCCACGGCGCAGTTGACCTGACGGATAAACGCGCTGGCGTCCAGGTCCTCCTCGGTACCGTACTTGTTGAACTTCTTTTGGCCCGGATCGTCGATGCCAAAGTTGAGGTATAGCATGCTGGACACGCCGTCCATGCGAATGCCGTCCACGTGGAAGTTTTCGAGCCAATACAGCACGTTGGAGACCAGGAAAGAGCGAACCTCGCCGCGGGCGAAGTCAAACTTGTGCGTGCCCCAGTTGGGGTGAATCTCGTGCTCAAACAGCATGTGGCCGTTAAAGGTGGCAAGGCCGTGGGAGTCGGCGCAAAAACCACCGGGTACCCAGTCCATGATCACGCCGATGCCCGCCTCGTGGCACGCATCGATAAAGTGCATGAGCTGCTGCGGGTTGCCGTAGCGCGATGTGGCGGCATAGTAGCCGATCGTCTGGTAGCCCCAGGAGCCGTCGAAGGGATGCTCCATGAGCGGCATAACCTCGATATGCGTGTAGCCCATGTCGCGTACGTAGTCCACGAGCTCCACTGACAGGTCGTCGTAGGTATAGAACTCGCCGCGCTGTGCAGGGAAGGGATCCATGGGACCGGGGTAGTTGCCGTACTCGTCCGGCTCGCCCTGCGGCGCGTCACCGTGGCGCTTCCATGAGCCGATATGCACCTCGTAGATGTTGAGCGGCTGCGACATGTGGTTGTGGTCGGCGCGGCGCTTGAGCCACGCGGCGTCGTTCCACTTGTAGCCATCGAGGGTCCACAGCACTCTGGCGGTACCCGGAGGGCACTCGGCCTTAAAAGCATACGGATCAGCCTTGTAGAGCTTTTCGCCCTCGTTGGTCTCGATGAGGTATTTATAGAGCTGGCCCTGCTCGGTACCAGGAATAAAGCCTTCCCAGATAGCGCTCGTATGCACGGGCACCAGCGGGTTGGCTTCCTCATCCCAGTCGTTAAATTCGCCAATGACATGGACACTCTTAACGTCGGGCGCCCAAACGCAAAAACGCCAGCCGCGCGTGCGCTGCTGCGTGTCGGGATGCGCGCCCATCTTTTCCCAGCTGCGCTCCCACATTCCAATGCCAAACAGATAGACATCGTCCTTGGAGAGCTCCGGTGCGTGCGGAGCCGGTTTGCGGGTTGCGGGCTTTTTAGCCGTTGGCTTTAGCTTTGTATCGCTCACGTTTGATCCCATCATGACGCGGCAGCGTGTTGCCTTGGTGACTAGATGCGAAAGGTCCAAGGCTGCACGAATCGAAGGGACGGCGAAGTTTCTGTGATTCGTTCCACCTCGCGTGCTCGGTGGAACTTTCGGCAGAAACTACGATAACACCTGTGCGTTAGTTTTATGGACGAAAACGGATTTGCGGGGGCGTTTAATCGGTAAGCGACATGTTTATACCACTGGGAGAATTGCCGTGGTAAAACTCTTGACAGTTTTACCAATTAGGGTTTCAAAATTGTTAGGCTTACGTTTGGTAAAACGTTTTTAGCAGGTTGTTTACCATTTGACATCGAAAGGTTCGTTTATGTCCCATACCGCCGCTCCCAAGGTTGCTTTTATTTTCGATTGCGACGGCACACTGGTTAATAGCACCCCCGTTTGGGCCTATGCCCAGCCCGAGTTATTGCACCGTCACGGGATTGACGTGACCGTGGATGACTTTGCCCAATTTGAGCACCTGTCGCTGGAGGACGAGTGCCAGGCCTACCACGACACGTGGGGCATTGGCACGAATGGCGAAGAGTTGTATCGCGAACTGAGCGATATCCTGATCGATGGGTACTCCAAGGTGCCGCCGCGCGACGGGCTCCTGGCATTTTTGAAGCAGGCGCAGGAGGCCGGTATTGCCATGTGCGTTGCCACGTCCACGCCGGCCGAGCTGGTGCAGTCCGCGCTCGCCGGTGCCGGGCTCGACGCTTACATGGAGTTTGTGACCACCACGGGTGAGGCGGGACGCTCCAAGCAGTTCCCCGACGTATACGAGCTGGCGCTGCGCCGCCTGGAGGAGCGCCATGGGCACAAGTTTGAGCGCGCTTGGGTGTTTGAGGACGCCGTCTTTGGCCTAAAGAGCTCTGGCTCCGCCGGCTTTAAGCGCGTGGGCATCTTTGACCCGCACGGCCGCATGAAGCGCGACGACGTGCGCGACAACTGCGATATCTTTATCGACAGCTATGAGGACCTGGATCTGGCCCGCGTGCTTTCGTTTGAGGGATAGGCGAGGGCTGTGGCTTGCAAAGTAGTAGTGGTCTGCGGCTCGCCCGTGGTGGCAAGCGCGGATCTGTTGCGTAGGCTAGCAGGGGAGTGCGACCACGTTGTCGCCGTGGACCGCGGACTCGACGCGTTGCTGGGCGCCGGCCTGGGCTGCGACGTATATGTGGGGGATGCCGACACGGTGAGCGATGCGGGCCGCGCGCTGGTCGATGCCGCCACCGACTTTGAAGTTGAGCGCCACGACCCGTACAAGGACTACACGGATCTGGCGCTGGCACTCGATTCCGTCCGCCGTCGCTGGCCGGGTGCCGAAGTGGTTGCGACCTGCGTCACGGGCGGCCGTCCGGACATGGCGCTTTCCGTACTGGGCC
>UQZC01000241.1 GCA_900545505.1 uncultured Collinsella sp. | reverse complement strand
GAGCATGTGAGCAGACGCGGCGTGGGGCGGGTGGGGGAGCCACTCTGACGGCGCAGCCGCCAGAGTGGCTCGATTCACAAGTCCGCGCAGGGCGTCACCGGTTTTATATCCAACCAGCTCAATCCTCGAGCTTATTTCGTTTGGCATTGCGGAAACTTTGACCTTCACAGCATCACATTCAGGGCCATCGCCTGCAATAACAAGACGCCAATCAGGGATCACCGGTGCCGCCTTCTCAAAAGCATGCACGAGCGTTAACACGCCTTTCTCGCGAGAAAGGCGTCCCAGATACAGCATGTAGGGATCTTCATTATTTTGGTTGGCAACTTCCCGTGACATCGAATCGGGATTCAGGAAATTCCGCATGAGGACAAGCTGACGCTCGGGAAGCCCCGCTTCAATAAACTTGTTCCGCATGAACTCACTCGGGCAGATGATGCGATCGAGACGTGAATAGGTTTTGTGCCGTTTAAGCCACTCCGCCTCAGCCACCGCTAACGCGCTTTTTGCGATCGAACCCTTTACGCACTTCTTCTTAAGGCAATTGCCAAAATGACCCCCGAGACACGAATCGCAAACGTTGCCCTCGGAATCAAGCATAAGATAGCTCGGGCAAGCAAGAATCAAGTCGTGCGAGGTATACACAACCGGCGTTGGATGCTGCTTTAGCCAAGGAGCGTCCAAGATGGAAAACGTAATCTGCCTATGAGTGAGATTGAGATGGATTACATCGGGCTGGAATTCACGGCACAGCGCATCGAACTTCTCGCGCGCCTCTTTGGAATACACAAGTGCCTGCGCGGCCTTCGCCTTATCGACAATAGAGCTCGGTCCGTTATAGTCGCGATTCGTTACAAAGTAACGCGACCACTCAGTCGGCTCATTACGCTCATCCTCCATGCTGAAGAAGGCAACTTCATGCCCAAGAGCGCGAAGACCATCGGCAAGAGCAAAGTAGTACGTCTCGCTTCCACCCTTGCGCCAATGAAACTTATTTACAAGAAGGATCTTCATTACGCAACACCCTCATACAAAGCAAGCGTCCTTTGGACGACGCTGTTCCAGTCATAGCCATTAATCGCGCGGTCACGTGCCATGGCGCCCAGCCTCTCCGCTTGGGCAGAATCCGCTATCAGGCCTTCAAGCACGTCGCGCAGCGCCCCCGCGTCTCCGTGTGGGAACGTGAGCCCGCAACCCTGCAGAACATCCGCGCACTCGGGAATATCCGAGGTAACGCATGCCGCACCGTGAGACATGGCCTCCAGCAAGCTCATGGGCAGGCCCTCAACGTCGGAGGGGAGCGCGTAGCAATACGCGTTGGAGTACAGCTCGGAGAGCAGGTTGCCCTCAACGTGGCCGGTAAAGAGCGCGCGGGGGTCGGACGCGGCAGCCTCTTTGAGCGCCACGGCGTAGTCGTCCGTATCGGAGGAGTCGCCCGCGATAACCAGGCGCTTATCCGTCTTTACCTGCTTGTACGCCTCCACCAACAGTTCCGGTCGCTTCTCGGGCACAATGCGACCGAGGTAGAGGACATAGGAGCCCTGGGTGAGGCCCAAGCGCTCGGAGATCTCCTTCGCGGGAAGATCCGCCTCGGGAGTGATGCCGTTGGGAATGAGCGTAGCCTCGCGGCCGTAAGCCTCCTTGAAGTACTCCTGATTGCCCCGGGAAAGCACGATGAGCGCATCCGCGCACTTGGCCGCCGTCGCCTCGCCGAACTTGATGTACTTGGAAGCCAAGCCGCCCCATTTTGCACGCTGCCAGTCCAGGCCGTGGATCGTTGCCACGGTCCTGATGTCCGCGGAACGCGCAAAACGAAGGGGGACACACGGCCCCTCTGCGTGATAGTGAATTACGTCTGCCCCGTCTTTGATGGCGGCCCTTGTTGCGGCAAAGCTGCTCGTGAGCGCAGAGAGCCCCTTAATGTCCAGAGCCTTTACGGGAACGATGCGGTAGCCATCCTTCTCGTAGGGCTCGGAAGGAGCTCCTTCGCCCATACGGTCGTAGCAGGTTACTTGGTGACCAAGGTCTGCCATACGGCGAGCAAGCTCGCCTACCACCACTTCTACGCCGCCCTCGCGCGAACCCGTTCTCTTTTGGCCTATCATGGCGATGCGCATGCTACACGGCACCTTCCCCAGAGAACATCGTCTTCAGCGTGCCGAATATCAACCGCAGGTCCTGGCGCAGGCTGCGATTCTCTATATAGCGAAGATCCAGCTCAACCATTTCGTTGAAGCCCAGGTAGCTGCGGCCCATTACCTGCCAAGGACCGCTGCAGCCGGGTTTTACCGCCAGGCGCTTCATGTCGTGCTCGCTGTACAGGGCAACCTCGCGCGGCAGGCCGGGGCGCGGGCCAATGAGGTTCATTTGGCCCAAGAACACGTTGAGGAGCTGGGGCAGCTCGTCGATGCTGTGCTTGCGAATGAAGTTACCCACACCGGGAATAATGCGCGGGTCGTGCTTCATTTTAAACATGGGGCCAGTGGCCTCGTTTTGGGCCTGCAAGTCCTTGAGCATTTGGTCTGCGTTGGGAACCATGCTGCGGAACTTGTAGATCTTAAACAGGTAGAACGTGCCGTCTTTGCGCACGCGGCCCACGCGCCACTGTGAATATAGGGGGCTGGCGCCCGGGCTCTTTA
>UQZC01000240.1 GCA_900545505.1 uncultured Collinsella sp. | reverse complement strand
AAAAACCCGCCACAGACCGTAAGACCTGCGGCGGCTTCGCCTCAATTAATAGTTGAGTAAATACCTGAGCCTATCCCTCGATACGGCTCAAGAACTCACGGGTGCGCTGCTCACGCGGATGGTCGATGACCTGCTCGGCAGGACCCTCCTCGACAATGCGGCCGCCATCCATAAAGACCACGCGGTCGGCAACATCGCGCGCAAACTGCATTGCGTGGGTCACAATCACCATCGTCATATTCTGCGCGGCAAGGTCTTTAATGACACGCAGCACCTCGGCCGTCAGCTCGGGATCGAGTGCCGAGGTCGGCTCGTCAAAGAACAGGATCTCCGGATCGAGCGCCAGGGCGCGGGCAATACTCACGCGCTGTTGCTGACCGCCCGAAAGCTCACACGGAACCTTGTTCTCGTTGCCCGTAAGCCCCATCTGCGCGATCAACTCGCGCGCACGAGCTTCCGCCTGCTCGCGCGGGCGCTTAAGCACGCGGATCGGCGCATCGATGATGTTTTTCATCACGGTATAGTGCGGGAACAGGTTGTAATTTTGGAACACCAAGCCGAATCGCGAGCGTGCCCGCTTGGGCACATCGCCCTTCGCATAGACCGCGCCCGAACCCGCATCCGTCGCAACGGCAAGGTCACCAAACGAGAGCGAGCCTCCGTCGAGTGTCTCGAGCAGCGTGGCACACCGCAGCAGCGTGGACTTGCCGCCACCCGAAGGCCCGATAATCGCCACGACCTCGCCACGCTTTACCTCGAGCGAGATATCCTTGAGCACCTCATTGCCGCCAAACGCCTTACGCGCGTTCGATATATTCATTACCGAATTAATCATGGTAGTAATCCAATTTTTTCTCGGCGGCGCCCAGCAGCATCTCGACCACAAAGTTAAAGACCCAGTAGATCAACGCCGCAATCGCAAACGGCACCATGCTCACTTGCGAGGCGACCAGCGCCTTGGCCGTCGAGAACATCTCCCCCACGCCGATGGCAAACGCCAGCGACGTGTCCTTGACCAGCGTGATGATCTCGTTGCCCATCGCCGGCAGAATACGCTTGGCAACCTGCGGCATCACAATGTACAAAAACGTCTGCAGGCGCGAGTAGCCCAGCACCTCGGCGGCCTCGTATTGACCGCGCGGAATGGACTGCAGGCCCGAGCGATAGATCTCGGCAAAGTAACCGGCGTAGTTGATGATGAACGCTACGACGCACGCCGTCCACTTGGAATCGGGCGTGAGCGAAATGCCAAACACGTAGTACGGGGCAAAGTAGATGGCAAACATCTGCAGCATGAGCGGCGTGCCACGCATGACCGAGATATAGATGCGCGCAATCCAGCGAAGCGGCGCGATTTTGCTCATGCGCATAACCGCCACGGGAATTCCCAGCGGAATCGACCCGAGCAGCGTCAGCACAAACAGCTGCAAACTGACCAAGAATCCCTGGCCAAGCATCTGCATCATGACTTGGATAGACAACCTAAGCTCTCTTTCGCGACAACAGAACAGCAAACCCAATGCTAAAGCGGGTTTTCCAGGTGCTCGAGTTTGCCGTGAAAGAGGAGCGCCGCGTACTAAATGTACGCAAGCGACGGTTTGAACGGCAAAATCGGGTGCCTGGGAAAGCCGCTATTTCAGAACCCAGTTGTCGAAGGAAAGACCGTAATCTGCATATTTATCGCACAGGTCCTTGACCGTGCCGTCCTCGTAGAGTGCCTTGAGCGACTCGGTCACGGCGTCGGCCGACTTGGTGTCGCCCTTCTTAAAGCCGACGGCGTAGTGCTCGCTGGACAGCGGCTCATCAAGCTGCGTATAAGCATCGGGCTTGGCGGCGAGCTGATACTGGGCAATCGAAAGGTCGCAAGCCACGGCATCGACCGCGCCGCTCTCGAGCTGCATAAAGGCCGTGTTGTACTCGCCGATCGTGTCGAGCGTGGCAAACGTCGCCGCCAGATCCTTCTGGTCGCCCTCGAGCACATCCTGCGCAGCGGAATCGGTCTGGGTAATCACGGTCTTGCCGGCAAGATCGTCCCAGCTCTTGATGCCTGCATCCTTCTTTACCACCAGCACCTGCTCGTTGAGCATGTACGGCTCGGAGAACGTATAGTCATCCTCACGGCCCTCCATGGTAAAGCCGTTCCAGATGCAGTTGATGGCGCCCGAGTTAAGCAGCGTATCCTTGGCGTCCCAGTCGATGGCCTCGTATTTGACCTCCCAGCCCTGCTTATCAGCGACAGCCTTGGCCAGATCGAGGTCAAAACCAGTGTACTCGCCGTCGTCGCCCACAAAGCCGTACGGAGGATAGGACTTATCAAAGCCCACCACGAGCTTCTTGGACTCCGCAGCGCCCTTCACATCCTTGGCCGCGGCAGAGCCAGCAGCGGAGCCCTTGCCGGCACCACCGCCGCAACCGACAAGACCAAGGCCAAGCACCGTGGCAAGCGAGCCGGCTAGGCCAACAAACTGACGACGAGACATATCGGTATTCATGGTATTCCCCCTTGATGGCACTTTAGTTAGGTAAAGTGAGTCATGTAACGTTCAGAATCATACACTCTACCTAGATAAAGTACAAGGGAGGGGTTGCCCGGCGTGGGCGGGGAGCGGCGCGTAATTAAGTTTCCTGCTCTACAGTCCTGCGCAAGACGGAAAGCACAT
>UQZC01000239.1 GCA_900545505.1 uncultured Collinsella sp. | reverse complement strand
CCAGACGGCATCAGTGTCGTCTGGGCGCAGGCCTTTTGCATTTGACCATTTGCTAGCTTCTCCATATAGTGTTGCTAGCAATTGAAGGGAGCGGGATCAACGTGAGTGCTGTTAGCGGCATGGCGCAGGTGAACGTTCGCGTGGATCGCCAGGTCAAGGACCATGCGGAGGAAGCGTTGCGGCTTTCGGGCGCCTCGCTGCCCGAGCTTATCAAAAAGGTCATAGCGAAGGTTGCACAGGGCGGCGGTTCGTGCGAAGAGGTGTTGTCGGCCGTTGACGACCAACTGCCTAGTGCTGGTGCCACATCGCCGTTTGTCGCATCATGGGCGGCGGCGGATCAGCTTTACGCGGACCTGGGTATCGATACATCGTCTACATCCGATGACCGCGATTGGGACACAATCTATTCCGAAACCATGGACGAGCGCTATCGCCAAAAGGGGATGATCCTGTGAGCGGGGCTCCCCTCAAAATAATGGTGGATGCCAACGTATGGGTTGATTCGTTTTGCGCCGACCATGCCGAGTCGTTTGCCGCGCGTGCGTTTATTGGGCAGGCGACGGAGGCGGGGGCATTGCTGTTCTTTCCGGTGCATATCGCTAAGGACGTGCTGTACGTTGTCCAACACGAGCTGAAGCGTAGCGTTCTTGCCAGCGGGGGAGCACTCGACGAGGCTTCCGCCCGCGCGATTGGCGATGCGGCGTTGGCGTTTGTTCGGAACATGACCGAAAACGCCACGGCCGTGGGTGCAGATGCGTCGGATCTTTGGCTGGCCGACAAATACTTAGCGCTCCATCGCGATTACGAGGACAACTTGGTGCTCGCCGCGTGCAAGCGCGCGCAGGTCGATTACTTGGTGACCAACGATCGCAAGCTGCTCGAACATGCCGATCTTGCAGCAAAGACCCCGCGCCAAATGATGCCGATTCTTGCTTTAGCCGAACGCGGCGGCGCGGCTATCGGTTGACGCGAACTGTTTGCGGGCCTCTTGGACGACGATGCGCCAAGGGGCCCGCGTCTGCTATTTACAAAAGCTCGGCCTTGATGGCGTGACTTTCTGCGAGCTGCTCGACTGCCTTTTCTTCGGAGCTGTTGAGTGCTGCCAAGCTGCGGTAGACCCACTCGTTGACCTGGGTGTTCTTGACGCCTGCGGTCTGCATAAGGGTGCCTACCTCGCGGATTGCTGCGAACAGATCGGCTTTGGGACCTGCGAGCTCGACCTCGATGCCGTGGTAGGCGGGCACGCCGCGGTTCTCACTCACGTGGTCGATAAAGCTCTCGACGGTCTCAAGCTGCTGGGCGAGAGCTGCATTATCGTCGGCGTCCAGCGCGACGAGTGCGTTCGAAACCGTGAGGGCGGGATGTCCGCAGGGGACAAAGCCCTCGATGACATCCATAGCTTCGGTAATGGTTGAGCCCAGGCCCGCGAGGGCATTGACGAGTTGCTGCTTGGTATCCATAACGGTCCTTTCGACGGGTCAATTGTGCTTGGCGAAAATATACGTGACGCGATCGGTAGCAAAAGTGCGAAGTACAGCACACATTGGGGTCTTCACAGCTCGTGCATAGAACAGCTGTCCGCTTTCAGAACGTGGTAAGATAACACTCCACAAGCGGGGCTCGCCCCGTATGTTCCTTGAAAAGTCGACGGGTGTTGGGTGCTCGTGCCCAATGCCATCCAGACTTTCCCGACATTCGGGGGCGACTGGTTTCGACACGATAGCTCTGAGAGAGGAAGCAAGCCGAGGTCTCCTCGCCTCGTTAAACAGGGGTACCGTCAAATTGAATTGACAACAACTCTTCTTTTGAGCCTATGGCTCTCGCTGCCTAGTTTATAGCGGCGCGTCAACCCGGTGATTTCCCCGACACCGGCGCGACGTCATGTTAGGGGAATGCTCCTGCGCACGTAATCGGTATGGCGCGGGCTAAGACCGAACCGGTTGGGATGCCGCGAGCGTGTCGCTGCGCGCAAAGCGTCCGAGACAAAACCAGCGACTGAGCTTGGAGATGCCAATCAGGGGGCTTTCGTGGACCGGAGTTCGATTCTCCGCGCCTCCACCATAAGTAACAGGCAGGTAGATATTCGTATCTACCTGCCTTTTTATTTCTAGTCCGTACCGCGGAGAATCGAACTCTGTGCAGGGCGCGGGCGTAAAGAAAACGCGTAAGCGTTTTTAGCCCGCGGGCGAGGACGCCGGCAGGTGCGGATTTGCGAAGCAAATACGCGGATTCTCCGTGCAAACTTTCGACCCAAAACGGATGCGATGTTATCGAATCTCAGCCTGCCATGCGCCATATCAACGGAACCCCAAACCCGCGGAGAATCGAACTCTGTGCAGGGCGCGGGCGTAAAGAAAACGCCTTGGCAACGCAGGCCGGAACGCGCTATCCCGTCGACCGCCCCGCCCCCTTAACTCCAAAACCCATGCGCCCTCCATCCTAAAACTGGGTAGAAGAAAGCCAAAACGCAATCGCAGGAGGTCAACATGACTGCAGAAGATAAGGCAAAGAACGCCGGTAAAGTCGCGCTCGTTTTGGAGGGCGGTAGTTTTCGCGGACAGTTCACCGCAGGCGTGCTCGACGTTCTCATGGAGGCAGGCGTCGAGATTCCGGCTGTCTACGGTGTATCGGCCGGCGCCCTCAACGGCGTGAACTACAAGTCGCACCAGA
>UQZC01000238.1 GCA_900545505.1 uncultured Collinsella sp. | reverse complement strand
GCGAGACGATGGTCTGCAGGGCGTTGACGATCTCTGCGGCCACCATAACGGCGTCGTGACCGCGCTGGGGCATGGCGCCGTGGCACGAGGTGCCGCGTACGTCGATACGGAACCAGTCGGTATTGGCCATGCGCGGTCCGGGCTCGCAGCTCACGGTGCCGGCGTCGACCTCGCTCCAGATGTGCGCGGCGTAGGCGCCATCGACGCCGTCGAGCACACCCGTGCCGATCATGAGCTTGGCGCCCTGGCCGTTTTCCTCGCTGGGCTGGAATACGATGCGAACTTCGCCGTGGATGTCGTCGGTCATATGGCGCAGGATTTGCAGCGTTCCGAGCATCATGGCGATATGGCAGTCGTGGCCGCAGGCGTGCATGCAGCCCTCGTTGACGCTGGCGAACTCCTCGCCGGTCTGCTCGGTGACGGGCAGGGCGTCGATATCGGCACGCAGCAGGATACGGCGGCGCGGCGTGCCGTCCTCGCGGTAGGCATCTGGCGCGGTACCGCGAAGCGTTGCCACCAAGCCGGTCTTGAGCGGACGCTCGTAGGGGATATTCATGGCGTCGAGCTGGTTGGCGATGTCGGAGGTCGTGCGCTCCTCGGCAAGGCTCAGCTCCGGGTGCTTATGGAAGTGCCGGCGCTGCTTGATGATATATGGTTCAAATTCGGTAGCGATATCTTTGATGGCTGCGGTGACGTCGTCAGCCGCGCGAGCCTCGGTCGCCGCCATAATCTGCTGTGCCTTGGTCTTCGTCATGGTCGATTTGCTCCTTGCTGGGTTGATCGCAAAATCGTACAGGCTCTCTCCAGTATGCCACCTGCCGCTAGGGCTGGTAAAGTTGCCGTTTGCCGCTTGGGGTTTTGTTACAAGGGCGGGGGAGTACACTCGGGGGTGTTGAATTTCCTGCCAGAGATGGGGATGCCCATGCAACATATCGATCGGATTATCCGCTCCAAGAACGTCTTTACCGCGCAAGACGGCATCGATACCACCCGCGAGCTGGCGATTGCCATCGCAGGCGACCGTATCGTCGCAGTCGGTGCGCCCGATGACGTGATCGCCGCCGCTCCTGCCGCTACGTCGGTTATCGACTACGGCGAGCAGTTTGTCTGCCCCGGTTTCCATGACGCTCATCTGCACTTCTTCCATACCTCGGTCGGTTCCTCGCCGTACATGCTCATGGATATGGGCACGTCCGAGGCGGCGCTGGTGCAACATGCGCTCGAGTTTTCCCAGGATCTGCCCGACGACGCTTGGGTTGTGACGCAGGGCTGGCGCGACTACCGTTGGGACCCGCCCGAGCATCCTACCAAGGCGTCGCTCGATGTGGCATTCCCCGATCGTCCCTGTGTTATGTATTCGGGCGACGGGCACACGCTGTGGCTCAACAGCCGCGCACTCGATGCACTCGGCGTCACCCGCGACAGCGAGCCACCAGCGGGCGGTAGCTACGACAAGGACGCAAACGGCGAGCTCACGGGTATTGCTCACGAGGCGGCTGCCATGCAGCTGCTACCGCGCTGCCTTGAGTGGCTGGGGGAGGATCGTATCGCAAGCGCTTACGCCGATCAAATGAGGCGTATGGCCGAGCAGGGCATCACCTCGATATGCGATATGTCGCTCATGCCCATGCCGGGCTGCGATTTTATCCGCGACGACGTCTACGACAAACTGCAGGCAGCCGGCAAGCTGGGCATCCGCGCCCATCTGTTCCCCACGCTGCTGGATGACCAATCGCGCTTGGAAGAACTCCAGACTCGCTACGCAAACAACGCGCTGCTCTCGGCGCCAGGCTTTAAACAGTTTTTCGACGGCGTGTCGAGCGAACACACGGCATATCTCACCGAGCCCTATACCAACCCGCGCTTCCCGGGTGATCAAGGTCGCCTGACGGTTCCTGCCGAGCGTATGCGCAAGCTGGTCCTCGCTGCCGCGGAGCGCGGCCACACTGTGCGCATCCACGTCATCGGCGACGGTGCGATTCATGCCGCGCTCGATATCTTTGAGGAGGCCGCCGACCTGTACGGCCTGCCCCAGCACGGTCATAACACGCTCGAGCATCTGGAGAACCTCTTGCCCGAGGACATCGACCGCCTGCGCAAGCTCAACGTGGTTGCTTCGAGCCAGCCCTGCCATATCACGCTCGACCCGGGCGGCCCCGAGCGCGACCTGGGCCTGGAACGCAGCCGCATCATGTGGCCGTTTGCGACCTATAAGCAGCGCGGCATCCGCCAAGCCTTCGGCACCGATAGCCCCATCACAGCCGTTACCAGCATGAACGTGCTCTACACGGCCATCACGCGCCAAGACCCTCGCAGCCACTGGCCCGAGGGCGGCTGGCTTCCCAGCGAGCGCATCGATGCGGCTACAGCCCTGCGCAACTACACCCTGGGTAGCGCCTATGCGGCAGGCGACGAGCAAAACCTCGGCAGCTTGGAGCCCGGCAAGTATGCCGACCTGGTAGTCCTGGACCAAAACCCGCTCACCATCGACCCCCAAGAGCTCCAAGCCACAAAAGTTCAGGCCACGTACCTGGCAGGTAACGTAATCTACGAGCGCTAGCCCCATACCCCACCCATAAGGGGCACGTTTCAGCAACGTGCCCCTTTCTTGTTCGCACCATCTGCATCGCCATTTTGCTGCACTGACTTTTCTGAATGCCGGGCTCGAATTA
>UQZC01000237.1 GCA_900545505.1 uncultured Collinsella sp. | reverse complement strand
CGCCGTGAGCCGCTGGAAGGAGGCAGCATGTCCGATGCCGTTCGTGCCGAGAAAATCGCGCACGAGGTCGACGATGCCGCCCGCCAGCTCGCCCAGGCGGGCCGCTTGGACCTGACGCGCGAGTTTATCCAGCATGGCGACGTGACGGTCTATGCACATGTGACCTCGGTGGCACGGGCAAGTCTGTCCTTTGCCGAGCGCCTGGGCCGCGTCGGTGTTTCGGTCGACCGTGCCTCGTTGCTGCGCGGAGCCCTGTTACACGATTATTTTCTCTATGACTGGCACGATCCCGACCCGAGCCATCGACTGCACGGATTCCGGCATCCATTTTTTGCTCTGGCGCGTGCCGAGGAAGATTTTGAGCTGACGCCGCGCGAGCGGAATATTATCGTGCGGCATATGTTTCCGCTGGTGCCGGTGCCGCCGACGTGTCGTGAGGCTTGGATTGTATGCCTGGCAGATAAATGGTGCGCCCTGCGCGAGACGGTCGCCGGTCGTCTGCGGCGCAAGGACGAGACGGACGATAGCGTGAGTAAAGCATCGAGCGAAAAGAGGAGAGGGTAGACGGTGGGGACCGCGATTGATATTGCGTTTGGCGGCGCGACGCTTGCCGCCTGCCCACTCTCGGCGCTGGTGCTCTCGTTTGCCTTTTACGGGTTTTGCGGTTGGGCATGGGAGTCGACAGTATGCGCCATGCTCAATCACGGACGATTTGCCAACAGTGGCTTTTTGCTGGGGCCGTGCTGCCCCATCTATGGCGCGGGCGGCATTGCCTGCTGGCTGCTGTTGCGCGGGATTCCGGATGCCTCGAGCCAGTTTGTCGCTGCAGCGCTCGTATGCAGCGTGATTGAGTACAGCGTAGGCGTGCTGTTGGAAAAAACAACGGGCGCTCGCTTTTGGGATTACTCGCACCTGCCGTTTAACTTGCACGGACGCATCTGCCTGTACTGGGCCTGCGCGTTTGGCTTGGGTGCGTTGTGTATTTGCCGTTTAGTGGAGCCGGCATTGCTGGGGCTGCTTGGCCATCTGCCGGTGCTGATTGTGCGGCTGTCCGCCTTTATCGTCGCGGTCGCGATGATGGTCGACGCGGTGTGCTCGTTGGCGAGCTGGCGGCGTCTGTCTGATCAGCTGGAGCGGGTCCGGGCCGACCTTGCCGACCGCATCAATGAGTCGCTTGCCGATGCCTCGGACTCAGTGCTCGAACGTATTCCCGATTCTACGATTGACTCGGTAGCACAGACGCATATCCGCAGCCGTGCCGTTAACGCGTGGCTGGCGGAGCTGGGCGACGCGACGCTCGATGCCCTGCGCGAGAAGGCTTTGATGCCGACGTTTATCTCGGATGGTGCTCGCGGCCTGGCGCTCAGTCGTCGCCTTGCCGGCAAGCGCATGAGCCGCCCGGTGCCGAGCGTGTCACTCAGCCGCCGCGACCTACGCTTCTTTAACGCCTTCCCGCGTCTGCGCATCAATCGCTACGAAGGTGTCATTCGGGCTACCGACCTCCGCGACCGAGCTCGCGAGCTGTTCCGGCGCTAGCCGGGACAGACGTGCTCACGGCTTCCCTTCTCGCCTATTTCCCCTTCGCACATTTTTGCGTTCGTTTCGCGCCCGTTGCCGCGCCGTTTCCAAGATTGCGGCACCGTTTCCATTCGACAACGCAGCGTTTAACAACGCCGTATCTGGTCTACACCAGTTGCCCCTCGGCCGCATTATGGGCGCCGACAACGTTCATGCGACCAAGGGGGAGCGAATGTACGATACGGGATCGACAACGTTTATGCTCATCTGCACCATGCTCGTGTTTTTAATGACACCGGGTCTGGCGTTTTTCTATGGCGGCCTGTCCAGGCGCAAAAATGTCATCAACACCATGCTTATGTGCTTTGGCGCCATTGGCCTGGTTGGTGTGCTGTGGGTTGTTGCCGGCTGGTCGCTGGCCTACGGCGGCGACGGTTCCAGCCCGTTTATTGGAGGCCTTGACCAGCTGCTGTGCCTGCCGGTACTCAACCAGGTGCTGCAGGCGGCCGAGGGCACCGCGTCGGACGGCGCCGTCTACCCGGAGATTATCAACATCGCCTTCCAGATGGCGTTTGCCATGATCACGGCAGCTATCGTCACGGGCAGCCTGGCCGGCCGCGTTAAGTTTGGTGCCATGACGGCCTTCCTGGGCATTTGGCTGCTTGTGGTCTATGCGCCGCTTGCCCACATGGTGTGGGGCGGCGAGGGCTCCTTTATCGGCGATATCATCGGAGCGCTCGACTTTGCCGGCGGCGACGTGGTACACATTTCGTCCGGTCTCACGGGTCTGATTCTCTGTTTAATGCTCGGCCGTCGTCGCGGCTTTGGCATGGTGAGCTACCGTCCGCATAACGTGCCGTTTGTGGCGCTGGGCGCCGGTCTGCTTTGGTTTGGCTGGTTTGGCTTTAACGGCGGCAGCGAGTTTAAGGCCGACGCCGTGGCGGCACTTGCCATCCTCAACACCGTGACGGCCAGCGCGGCGGGCATGGTTTCGTGGCTTGCCGTCGAGCGCGTGCATACCGGCCGCCCCACGCTGGTGGGCGCCAGCACCGGTCTGGTTGCGGGCCTTGTGGTGGTCACGCCGGGTGCGGGCTTTGTCGAGCCGTGGGCGGCGCTGGTCATGGGCCTGATCGTCTCGCCTGTCTGCTACCTGGCCATCAGCCATCTTAAG
>UQZC01000236.1 GCA_900545505.1 uncultured Collinsella sp. | reverse complement strand
GCCGGAGCTCTCGTGGACCGGTAAGGGTGGCCTGTTCTACACGGGCGACGTGTCGCTGCTCATCTCGCAGATTTTGGGCATTGTGGTAACGGTCGCTATTGTACTGGTGCTCGACTTGGTGATCGCCGCGGTGGTCAAGGCGCTGTTCCACGGCAGCCTGCGCGTGGACGAGGCCGACGAGGCGCTGGGCATGGATGCGAGTCAGCACGGCGAGAGCGCGTATCCCTCCTTCTCGGGACTTGACTAACGGCTTTCCCAGCCACCGCACCTTGCCGTTCAAACCGTCGCTCACGTACTTAAGTACGCTTCGCTCCTCTTTCACGGCAATCTGCGGCACCTGGGAAACCCGCGTCTCATGTAAAGGGATACGTTGATTATTGAGAGGAATTCATTATGAAAAAGATCACGGCTATCGTGCGCCAGGAAAAGCTTGAGGTTCTTAAAGACGCGCTGTTTGCTGCTGATGTTCGTGGTATGACCATCAACCAGGCGCAGGGCTGCGGTGCGCAACATGGCTGGAAGGAATACGTGCGCGGCAACGAGTTGCTTGTTAACACGATCCCTAAGGTGCAGTTCACGCTCATTTGTGCCGATGAGCATGTCGACGGCATTGTCGAGATTATCTGCAACGCTGCTCGCACCGGAGCCGTCGGCGACGGCAAGATCTGGGTCGAGCCGGTCGAGGAGGTTATCCGCATCCGTACCGGCGAACACGGCCCCGCCGCGGTGTAGGACAACCTTTCGTCTGACGGGCGGGCCTCTCTTGGGGCGCGCCCGTTCTCGTCTACAATATCGTGCAGACGAAGGAGAGGCATATCCATGATCAAGATGTTTGCGAGTGACTTAGACGGAACGCTGTTGAATGCCCTGCACGAGGCAGACGGGACCATCCGCCGTGCCATTCGCGAGCTGACCGAGGCTGGCCTGCATGTGGTTCCCGCGACCGGACGCTCGACGCTGCCGATCGGCGAGCATGGCTTTACGGGCCTGGCGCTTGACGCCTGCTGCTCTAACGGCTCCATTGTGCGCGACAGTCATGGCGAGGTGCTCAAGACCTGGACCATCGACCCGCAGGTCACCGAGGAACTGCTCAAGGAGTTTCCGGACATTTGCTTTGACTGCTCCACGCCCGATGGCATGTTTTCGAGCGGATCGTTCGAGATGCACCAGGCGGGCTTTAAAAAGGACAGCCCCATCAAGCGTATCGTGATGCGCGGCATGCGTGCGCGTGGCGGCTATCATGAGGAACAGTATTTCGACCAGTCGATCGGTGACATCCTGCGCCATGACGTGTGCAAAATCAACTGCCGCGTGACCTCGTCCGAGCTGGAGCGCGACCTTAAGGCGTATTTGGCCGAGCGATCGGACCGCGTGGTCAACGCGCCGTTCGATCCAGTGATGTTCGAGATCACGGACGTGGCGTGCAACAAGGGCGAGAGCGTGGCATGGTTGGCGGGCTACTACGGTATTGCCGAGGATGAGGTTGCGGTCTACGGCGACGGCGGCAACGACATCGCCATGCTCAAGCGCTTCCGCCACAGCTACGCGACCAAAAACGCAAGCGATGCAGCTAAGGCCGCCGCGAGCGCAACTATCGGCAGCTGCACGGTCCACGCCGTCCCCAAACACATGCTCGCCACCATGCGCAAGCAAAACTCCCGCACCGTCATCGAATAATGTGACAAAGGGACTGCCCCTTCGTCACATTCCAAATATTGCCTTTACGTGTTGATGCACACGGTGTGCAATAATACTCGCACTGTGCAATAGCGCACAGGCTGAGTAACAAGGAGGACGCTTGTCCCAGCTCGAGAAATGCGATCGCCGGTCCCTTCGCTCACAGCGTGCCCTTCGCCAGGCACTTGCCAGCGAACTTGCCGAAAGCGGCGACCTTTCGCGCATTAACGTCGCGTCGCTCACCGAGCGCGCCGGTCTTACGCGTCGAACGTTCTATTCGCACTACCGCGATATCCCCGACTTTATCAGCCAGATCGAGGACGGCCTGCTTGCCGAGATTCGCGAGCGGGTGGAGCTTATCACCGCAGCTCAATTACCCGATCTTTACCGCAACATCGACGAGCTCGAGCCGGCACCCGGTTCGGTTGAGCTGCTTCGCTATCTTGCGGCTAATCGCGACCTTATCGGGGCCCTACTGGGCCCGGGCGGCGACCCCGCCTTTATTAAAAAGATCATCGATACCGCACGCGAGGCCGTGGTGCCGCGTGCACAGACGGGCATCTTGGGCCTGGCACTGGGCACCTTCTTTGACTACTACGTTACCTATGTCGTGAGTGCCGAGGTCGGCCTGATTCAGCGCTGGTTTGAGCGTGGACTCACCGAATCGCCCGAGACCATGGCGCGCATTATGACGGTTATCGCCTTTGTGCGCCCCGGCGACCTGTATGGCCAACCCATCGATATCAACGTGCCGGAATACGGCATGAAGCTATTGAATCTGCAGCTCGAGGACGCGGTCGACACCACCGCAACCGTCGAGTCCAACAACTAAGAGGAGAGACAATGAGCAAACTCGTCGAGGGCATCAAGGACCGCATGGTCGCTGCCGCACGCGAGGCCGCGCCCGCCGTGGTGGATGTCGCGCAGAAGGCCGCGACCGCGGCTGCCGAGAAAGTTGCCGAGGCAGTTGCCGATGCCAAGAACGTGGCAGGGGAGACGGCCGTCAGGTCATCTG
>UQZC01000235.1 GCA_900545505.1 uncultured Collinsella sp. | reverse complement strand
CCAGGTCGTTCTTCCCGGTGGCTGCAGGGCTACTGCGTCAACCGCCTGTCCTACGAAACGGTGCGCGACATGCGCGTGGAGGCGAGCGATAAGCTCAGCCGCATGCCGCTCAGCTTTATCGACAGCCACGCTCACGGCGACCTCATGAGCCGCGTGGTCAACGACGTCGATCAGGTGGGCGACGGTCTGCTGCAGGGCTTCACGCAGCTCTTCACCGGTGTTATCACCATCGTGGGCACGCTCGCGTTTATGCTCTCCATTAACCTGACCATGACGCTCGTGGTGGTGCTCGTCACGCCGCTCTCCATCTTTGCGGCCGGCGCCATCGCCAAGCTCTCCAACAAAAGCTTTACGGCGCAGCAGCGTATTCAAGGGCAGCTCGGTGGTCATATCGAGGAGTACGTAGGCGAGCAAAAGCTTGTCGACGCCTTTGCCTATGGTCCCAACGCGCAGCTGCGCTTCGATGCCCTCAATGCCGAGCTCTGCACCGCGGGCGAGCGCGCGCAGTTTATGGGTTCGCTCTCCAACCCCGGCACGCGCTTTATCAATAACATCATCTATGCCGTGGTCGCTGTGATTGGCTGTGTGGGCGTGATCACGGGCGTGCCGGCGGCGCTTACGGTGGGCGGCGTGCAGATCTTCCTGTCCTATGCCAACCAGTACACCAAGCCGTTCAACGAGGTCACCAACGTCATTACGCAGATTCAGACCGCGTACGCCTCGGCGCGCCGCATGTTTGCGCTGCTCGATGCGCGCGAGCAGGAGCCCGATGCGGCGGATGCCGTGGAACTTGCCGCCCCGCAGGGCGAGGTCGCCTTTGAGCATGTGGACTTTAGCTACGTGTCCGACCGCAAGCTGCTGCAGGACATCTGCATCGAGGCCAAGCCCGGCATGCGCTTTGCCCTGGTCGGTCCCACGGGCTGTGGCAAGACGACGCTCATCAACCTGCTTCTGCGGTTCTACGATATCGATGCCGGTCGCATTGCGGTCGATGGCCGTTCCTCGCGTGATTACACGCGCGCAAGCTTGCGCCGCGCCTTTGGCATGGTGTTGCAGGACACTTGGCTGTTCGAGGGCACGGTGGCGGAAAACATCGCCTACGGCTGTCCCGACGCCACGCGCGAGCAGGTTATCGAAGCTGCCAAGCGCGCGCACGCGCACAAGTTTATCGTGCAGCTGCCAGGCGGCTACGATACGGTAATCGGCGAGGACGGCGGCACGTTTAGCCAGGGTCAAAAACAGCTGCTGTGCATCGCGCGCGTCATGCTCACCGACCCGGCGATTCTGCTGCTGGACGAGGCGACCTCGAGCATCGATACCCGCACCGAGCTGCAGGTGCAGGCGGCATTCGACGAGCTCATGGCTGGCCGCACAAGCTTTGTCGTGGCGCACCGCCTGAGCACGATTCGTAACGCCGACTGCATTCTGGTGATGCGCGACGGGCAGATTATCGAGTGCGGCACGCACGACGAGCTGCTAGCGGCAGGCGGCTTCTACGCCGAACTCTACCGCAGCCAATTCGCCCAGTGAGCAAGCCCGTGGGGCAAATTAATCAATCGACAGACGGTGGTTTACATCTGTCACGTAAGTACTAAGATATTCATCTAATAAATTGCATTAGTGGCTTTAGTTTTGGGGGAAACGAGGCAACGTGACTATGACGTGCTCTTTGGTGGTTAACAGCAAGAGCGGTAATACCAGGATGGTTTCGGGCGCGATCAAGCGCGCTCTGCAGGCTGCGGGTGTTGATTTTGTCCATGCCGCGGCGTTGAGCGACGATGCGGATGCAGATCAGGTTGCGCTCGAGGCGCAGGGCGCCTGCGCGGCCGACACGGTGCTCGTCGGTTTTTGGTGCGACAAGGGCGCGTGCACGCCTTCGGTCGCGGCGTTGCTCTCCGCTTTGCACGGCAAGCGCGTCTTCCTGTTTGGCACCTGCGGCTTTGGGGCCGATCAGAGCTATTACCAGCAGATTATCGACCGCGTAACTTCCAATTTGGCTGGGGATGCCGAGCTTGCGGGCTGGGCGATGTGCCAGGGCAAGATGGGGCCCGCGGTCAAGCAGCGCTACGAGGCCATGCTCGAGCAAGATCCCGACAACGCCCGATTTAAGATGCTGCTCGATAACTGGGTCGCCGCAAAGGATCACCCCACCAAGGAAGATCTGGACAACATGGCTGCAGCCGCCAAAAAGGCCGTGCTGGGGGAGTAGCTCCCATCGCTGACGGCGGTCGGTCCATCTTTCTAAATGAAACGTCCTCCCGGGAGGACGCCTCTTTATTGATGGGAGGCCTGATAGGTCGATGGTTCCGTGCCCGGATGCGTCCAAAGTGGGACGGGCTTTCCGGATGGGCAGGCTTTCGAAAAATGCGTCCCGGAATTTGCCTTTGGAATGGGACGTAGTTTCCCGTTGAGGTGCTTTGCGGAAAGTGCATCCCACTCTGGGCGGTCGAAGTGGGACACACTTTCCCAAAGGCGCTCCAACGGGAAATTGCGTCCCATTATTCGGTCAAGAAACGGGATGCATTTTCCCAATGAGAGCAAAACCGGAAAATGCATCCCACAATCAGCCCTCAAAGTGGGACGCCGTTTCCCAATGAGGCTCAAGCGGAAAATGCATCCCGGAATTTGCGCTCAAAGTGGGATGCGGTTTCCGGTTGGATCGCGCGAATTTTTGTGGTGTAAGAGGGAGGGCCGCGTCAGCGCCCCCTGCGC
>UQZC01000234.1 GCA_900545505.1 uncultured Collinsella sp. | reverse complement strand
GGACATGGCACGGCGGGGCTCAAGCTGCGGAGGGGCCCGGCCTGCCCCGTCTGCGTCACCGCCAACCGCGACATCGACCACGCAATCGCGCTCGCCAACATAGACGGCGCCATCATCACCACCTTTGGCGACATGATGCGCGTGCCCGGATCATCCACCTCGCTCGCTGCGCAAAAGGCGGCGGGGCGTGACATTCGCATTGTGTACTCCCCGCTCGATGCACTCGACATTGCCGAGCAAAACCCCGATCGCCCGGTTATTTTTATGGGCGTGGGCTTTGAGACCACAACGCCCACCATCGCCGCCGCCATCTTGGAGGCCGAAGCGCGCGGGCTTTTGAACTTCTCGGTCTATTGCGCCCACAAGACCACGCCGCCGGCGTTGCGCGCCATCGCCAACGATCCCGAGACCGCCATCGACGGCTTTATCCTGCCGGGACACGTCGCCACCATCACGGGCTTGGCGCCCTTTAGCTTTTTGGTCGACGAATTCAATACCCCGGGCGTGGTCACGGGATTTGAACCGGTCGATATCCTGCAGGGTATCTGCATGCTGGTCCAAATGGTTGTCGAGGACAGGCCGGCGATTGACAACGCCTACCGCCGTGGCGTCAACGCAGACGGCAACCCCGTGGCGCGCCAGCTGGTCGAGCAGGTGTTTGAGCCATGCGACACCACGTGGCGCGGGCTGGGGCCGATTGCCAACTCGGGCCTTTCCATCCGCCCCGAGTTCTCGCGCTTTGATGCCCGCGCTCGCTTTGACGTGCCCGTTGAGGCGACGGTCGAGCCGCGTGGATGCCGCTGCGGCGACGTGCTGCGCGGGGCCATTACGCCGAGCAGCTGCCCGCTCTTTGGCCGCACCTGCACGCCCGAGCATCCCGTCGGCCCGTGCATGGTGAGCTCCGAGGGCAGCTGCGCGGCGTACCACCGCTACCGCGACTATTAGGTTCCGCCGTTCTAACGAACGGCGGACCGGCCGACGCTGCGCCTCACCCATATAATTCCACCCACGATTGGAGTTTTCGATATGTCCCATAGCATCACCGATAGCACCGTCCTGTTGGGCCACGGCTCTGGCGGTCAGATGATGAAACGCATCATCGATGAGGTCTTTTTGGATGCCTTTGGGTCGCCCGAGCTGCTCGAAGGCAACGACGCCGGCGTCGCCGCGCTGCCCGCGAGCGGGCGCATCGCCATGTCGACCGACAGCTTTGTGGTCTCGCCGCAGTTCTTCCCCGGCGGCAATATCGGCCGCCTCGCCGTGTGCGGAACCGTCAACGACGTCGCGACCTCGGGTGCCAACGTGCGCCACCTATCGTGCGGCTTTATCCTCGAAGAGGGCTATCCCATGGATAAGCTCCGCCAGATTGTGCAGACGATGGCCGAGACGGCGCGCGAGGCGGATGTGTCCATAATCACGGGCGACACCAAGGTGGTCGAGCGCGGCGGGGCCGACGGCGTCTATATCAATACCGCCGGCGTGGGCGAGGTGCCTGCGGGCGTGGCGCTCAGCGGCGCCAACTGCCAGCCCGGCGATGTCATTCTGGTATCGGGTACGTTGGGCGACCACGGCATCGCCATCATGAGCCAGCGCGAGGGCTTGGCGTTTTCGAGCACGATCGAAAGCGACGCCGCGCCGCTCAACCACCTGATTGCCGATGTGCTTGCCGCAGCACCCGACACACGCTGCTTTCGCGACCCCACGCGCGGTGGCTTGGCGTCCACACTCAACGAGTTTGCCCAAGCCAGCGTCATTGCCATGGAGATCGACGAGAATGCTGTGCCCGTGCGTCCCGATGTGCAGGCGGCTTGCGAGATGCTCGGCTATGACGTGCTGCAGGTGGCAAATGAGGGCAAGATGGTTGCCGTCGTGCCGGCCGAGCAAGCCGATGCCGCGCTGAGCGCCATGCGCGCTGCCCGCTACGGCGAGAATGCCGCCGTCATCGGTCGCGTGCTGCCGAGGGCGCCCGTCCCGCCGTGCGCGTGCGCACCGGCTGGGGTTCGACCCGCATCCTCGACATGCTCGTGGGAGAGCAGCTGCCGAGAATTTGCTAACGACAAAGGCTCAGGGCTATTAAAGATATTCAGATTCCAAACATGCCCGGCACGCATGCCCAGTATCATGGGGTGCGTTTTACAACTCAAGCGGCAGGAGCACCCATGGCAGCAGCTTTTTCCCATGTGATCTTTGACCTGGACGGAACCATCCTCAACACGCTCGAGGACCTGGCGGCCGCCGGCAACCATACCTGCGAGGCGCACGGCTGGCCCACGTTTGCCGTTGACGAGTACCGCTACAAGGTGGGAAACGGCATGCTCAAGCTGGTTGAGCGCTTTATGCCCGCCGAGTACGCAGGCGACGGCCGCATGTTTGAGCAGACGCTTGCCGAGTTTAGGGCTTACTACGGCGAGCACAAGGAAGACCACACCGCTCCCTATGCCGGCACGATCGAGACGCTCGACCGCTTGCGCGCCGCGGGCGTTCAGCTTGCCGTGCTCACTAACAAGGACCACGTCTCGGCGGCTCCGCTTATCGAGAAGTATTTTGGTTCCGAGCGCTTTGCGCTGGTACAGGGCCGTGTCGATGCGTTTCCGCCCAAGCCCGAGGCGCCTGTTACGCTGCATGTGATGGAAGAGCTGGGCGCCGACCCGGCGACCACGCTCTATGTGGGCGATTCCAATGTCGATATCCTGACCGGTCACAACCCCGGCCTTA
>UQZC01000233.1 GCA_900545505.1 uncultured Collinsella sp. | reverse complement strand
GGCTTTGAGGGGCGACCAATCAAGGTCCGTCTTGCTGTTGATAGGAGGCTTTGGGGGAAGCAGATGGGTCTTGAGGGAATCAAGCTGATTGCATGCGATTTGGATGGCACGTTGCTGCATCCGGGGGAGCGCGAGCCGCGTTCCGAGGCCTTTGAGCTTATCGATGAGCTGCATCGTCGCGGTATCGTGTTTATGCCGGCGAGCGGCCGTCAATATGCGAGCTTGCGCTACCTGTTTGCCCCGGTGGCCGATGAGCTCGCCTATGTATGCGAAAACGGAGCCCTGGTGATGAGCGAGGGACGTGCCGTTGTCAAGCGTTCCATGGAGCGTAGCCTTGCTATGGATATCGCGAATGCCGTGGTTGCGTATCCCCATGCCGACGTGACCCTTTCGTGCGAGGGGCACCTCTATACCATGAGCGGCAACGATGCGTTCGTCGACCATTTGCGCTATGAGGTCCACTGCGATGTGGCGGTAGTCGACTGTCCCGAAGACATCGACGAGGACGTCATTAAGATTGCCTTCCAGACGCCCGAGGTGGATCAGCCGGCGGCCTTGGAGTATTTTGAGCGCCTCTTTAGCGACCGTGTCGATGTGATGACGTCAGGAACCGCATGGACGGACCTTATCGGTTTCGGTTCGGGCAAGGGCTCCGCGCTTGCCGATTACGGTCGTGCCCTGGGTATTTCGCCCGATGAGATGATGGCGTTTGGCGACAATGAGAACGATCGCGACATGCTCAACGTCGTGGGCCATCCCTATCTGATGGAGAGCTGTAACCCCACCATGCGCGGTATCAACGATCGCGTCCGTTACGTGCACACGGTCGAAGAAGAACTGCACCGCCTGCTCGCCGAGTAGGTTTTCGGGACATGCCTAGAAATGTACTGTTTGCTGCAAAGCGCGGAAAGGTGGATTTTAAGGCATGTCCCGAACATCTACCGGCAGTCGGGGCAGAGACCCTCGAAGATGGTGTAGTGCGACGTGACGTGCCAGCCGATTTGCTCGGACGCTTTGGCGTCGAGCTGGGCATCGAAGGGGAGCGGTACGTCGATGACGCGGCTGCACGAGGTGCAGATGATATGCGCATGCGGCTCGATGGTGCGATCGAAGCGACTCCCGCCCGGCGTCTTGATCGAGAGGATTTCTCCGGCATCTGCCAAGAGATTGAGGTTGCGGTAGACCGTGCCGCGGCTGATCTTGTCATCCTGTTCGCGCACGGCGTTGTAGATCTCGTCGGCGGTGGGATGGTTATAGCTTTGGCGCACGGCGTCAAGAACCAGCTTTCGCTGCTTGGTATTCCTTCTTTGCACCGCCATGCGCCTCGCCTCTTTTCTATCAACGGTCGTAGGTAAATGATACCGTATTTAGCACACAATACTAATAATGAGGACTGAAACCGTCTTCATTGGCAAGTGGGGCTCGGGCCTGGGCATCTACGAGGCGAAAACGCGTTCCCATGCGCTCGTAGGAGGCATGAAGTGCCTCGAGATGAGATAGGATGTCTGCCGGAGCTCCCTGTATCTCCATCTCGACTGAGCCGTCTTCCATGTTACGCACCCAGCCGGTGAGTGCGCGTGCCTGCGCGAGGTTGGTGTTGGTGAAGCGGAAACCGACGCCCTGGACCTGCCCCTCCCACCGCAGGAAATAGCGCTGCGGGGCGTCTTGAGTGGCCTCGTCGCTTGCGAGCACGGTGAGCCTACGGCGCAGCTCAAGCTCAACGCCAGAGGGCTTTTGGGGTTCGCGGCTGCCGCCGGTGACGCCCGAGAAAAGCTTGTCGAAAAAACCCATCGCTATGCCTGCTTGTTAGAGTCAGCGGGGAAGGCGATACCCGCCTGCTGGCGCACGGCATCCATGATACGCAGTGAGACGAGCGTAACGTCGCGGTAGTGGCCAAGCTCGTGACGTCCCGCCGGGGTCTCCCAAATCTCTTCCTTGACGTTATCGATGCCGCCGATGGCGGTGATAAAGTCTGTGAGTTCGTATTCCATGGTGTTGCTCGATTTGGGCAGGTCGAGCACGCGGCCGTTGTCGCCCTGTTCGCGCGGTGCCTCGGTCGCCGAGCCGCGTACGACGTCGCCGCGATAGTCGATGCGGACGTTGCGGGGCGTGGACAGATGGTCGATCTGGATAGTGCCACGCTCGCCTTCGATCTGCGAGGGCAGCAGGTCATTCGTAATTTTGGAGTGCGCGAGCTCGACGGAGATACGGCCACCGCCGTAGCTGGCGAGGACGGAACCACAGCCATCGATGGGACCGTGCGTGAGCTGTCGCGTGGTGGGGTCGAGCAGCGTAGTCATGCTCGTAAGGCCGGAGGGCATGCCGAAAATCTCGACCATGGGCTCGACGGTGTAGACGCCAATATCCATGAGGGAACCCGATGCCATGTTGCAGTCGAAGATATTGGTGGCGCGTCCCGCGAGAATCTCGTTGTAGCGCGAGGAATATTTGCCAAAGCGCAATGAGGCGCGGCGGATGGGGGCGATCTCGCCCAGGGCGTCTTCGATGGCGTGGAAGGCGGGATCGTGGAGGGGGCGCATGGCCTCGAGGGCCACGACACCTGCTGCCTCGGCGGCGCGGAAGACTTCCAGCGCCTGCGCTTCGGTGGCGCAGAAGGGCTTCTCGACGATGACGTGCTTGCCACCGGCGATGCAGGCAAGGGCCTGCTCGTAGTGAAGCGCGTTAGGGCTGCCGATATAGACGGCATCGACGTCGGCGG